>NZ_JBHTSF010000269.1:0-7662 GCF_042795295.1 Streptomyces sp. NPDC056486 | reverse complement strand
AAAAGGCCGCTCCCGCCTAACGGCAGAAACGGCCTCCGACCTGCAAAAGCTGGTCGGGACGACAGGATTTGAACCTGCGACCCCTTGACCCCCAGCGATTCTGGTTCGGAGTGCTGAAACCCCCTTGGCACCCGTACGACGCCGTAGGCAGAAATACGGTGCCCCCCAGCCCCTATCCGGCAGATCCCTCGCCCGCCGAACTTCGCGCCCTCACGACATCAGCGGCGAGGTCGACGGCGCCCCGGAAGCTGCGTAGGGAGACACCAACCCGAGGTCCACGGTCCTCTCCTCCTTCGGTGTCTGCAGCGGCAGCGCAAGCCCTCAAGCCTGGCCAACACCCCTAGTACTCCAGCCGTAGATCGTGATCTCGGTGGTGAGGGGCGCCGAGGCGGCAGGTGGCCAGCGTCGATCATCTCGCCCGAGATCGCCCACGCCGTCGCGGGCGTCGGCTCCTTCTCCGTCTACCCGAGTTCACCGAGACGGAGGGCATCCCTTATCTCGCTGAGCTTCGCGGTCGTGGCCGGGGTCCGCTCCTGCGCTTGTTCAGCGAGTCGGAGGGCGTCGTCAATCTCGCTGAGCTTCGCGGAGGACAGAACGGCCGCCCGCTCTATCAGGTCGTCCCGGGACACAGTGGTCAGCCACGTGCACGGGGTGGAGCCTGGACGCGGGAACGCGAGCCGCAGCACGCCTTCGAACGGCAGTCCTTCACCGGCGCCGACCGTCACTTCGATGCCCAGACCGCTGATGTCGACGCCCGCCGGAGCGACGACCTGCATCACCCGGATCCCGGACGTGTCCTCTCCCGACAGCAGTACGACCAACCTCCGCTCGTCGAACTGGACCCACCAGACTTCGCCACGTTGCACAAGTCCTCCAGACACATGACGGCAGGCAGACGCTGCGCGACCCTGACGCGCTGTGGAGACGGGTGCGGCCACCGTTGATCATCGGTGTGTGAAGACTGAAGATCATGCGGTGGCCGCAGGTCACAGCGTAGACCCTGCCCGCTACCAGGAGGCGTTCGAGGGCCTGATGGCCCGGATCGCGGGCCGGTTCGCACGGGTCGAACCCCGACGTCGGGTCGGGCGGTTGGTGCTCGGGCTACTGTCGGACCTGCCGCGCAAGAACTGCTGGACCATCGCAGAGTGGGCCGGAGAGAGCACCCCGGACGGCATGCAGCACCTGCTCGGGCGGGCCAAGTGGGACGCCGACCAGGTCCGCCACGACGTGCGGGCCTACGTGGTGGAGCATCTGCGGGACGACCAGGCGGTTCTGGTGGTCGACGAGACCGGCGACGTGAAGAAGGGCACCGACACCGTCGGTGTCCAGCGCCAGTACACCGGCACCGCGGGCAGGATCGAGAACGCGCAGGTCGCCGTCTATCTCGTCTACGCCGGCCGCCGCGGACACGCCGCGGTAGACGGGGAACTGTATGTTCCGCGTTCCTGGACCTCGGACCCCGACCGCTGCCGGGCCGCCGGACTCGGTGACAAGACCGAATCCGCGACCAAAACGCAGCTTGCCGCCCGCATGTCACCCGATTCCTGGACGCCGGCCACCGGGCCGCCTGGCTCGCGGGAGACGAGGTCTACGGCGGCAACCCGACGCTGCGCGCCGCGCTGGAAGAACGCGGCACCGGCTACGTCCTCGCGGTGACCTGCTCGCACGAAGTCACCACAGGCGCCGGGAAGTTCCGCGCGGACACGCTGGCCAGGAAGGTGCCCAAGAGGGCGGAGCCAAGGGCCACCACTTCTACGACTGGGCCGTCATCGACCTCGCCGACCCCCGGCCCGGGAGCCGGCAGTTGCTGATCCGCCGCAACCGCAGCACCAGCGAACTCGCGTACTACCGCTGCTACTCGCCGGCCGCCGCAGTGCCGCTGACCACCCTGGTGCGCGCCACTGGATCGAGGTGGCGGGTCGAGGAGTCTTTCCCGACCGGCAAGGGCCTGGCGGCCTTGGACGAGCACCAGGTCCGCCGCTACCCGTCCTGGTCCCGCTAGGTCACCCTGGCCATGCTCGCGCACGCCTTCCTCGCCGTCGTCCGCGCGAACGAACACGACCGCGATCCCGCACCAGACGCCCTCATACCGCTCACCTGCAACGAGATCCAACGGCTGTTCATCACGCTCGTCATCCGGCCCGCCTTTGACCCGGTCCACCGGCTCGGCTGGTCCGACTGGCGACGCTGCTACCAGGCCCGATCCCAGACCAGCCACTACCGGCGGCAAGCCGCTCGAACGTGAAGATCACGATTTACGGCTGGAGTACTGGCTGCGGTGTTCGCACTTGGAACGCTGTAGTCCTGTTCGCATGGCGATTTGCTGGGTCGTGCATCCGTGACACGAAAGCCTTCAGCCACAACACGGCCCCAGCGCCCTGCTGGAGAAACCTCTCGTGAAACCACCAGCACCGTAGCTACTGTAGAGCGCCTCCTCGCCCCCTACGCCGCGATCATCGGCCAGGACCCGCTGGGATGAAGGAGCCTGGTCCCCCTATCCCAACGGGCGAGCACATGCTGCGTGGTCCTTGCCATTTCCCGCAGGTGCCGGGCTTCATCCTGCAGCAGGCTTCACAGCACTCCGCTCTGCGCCTTCTGGTTCTCCAGGTCAGCCACTCGTTGGAGAGCCGCGTCCCGCTCCGTCTCCAGCCGCCGAATGCGCTCGACGTACTCATTGGGGTTCTCCCCTCGCGACCGGTCCAGTCATTCCTCGACCTGTTGCTGGCGCGCACGCTCTTGACGGAGTTCGTCTTCGAGTGCGGTCAGATCGCGAGCGGCCTGCGCGTGCTGCTCGGCATTGACCTCCTCAGCTTCCTGAAGGGCGTACTCACGGGCAGCTACCGGCCCCTTCGCACGCACTGCCGCAAAGTGAGGGTCACGGCTCCCGCGAAGGTCCGCTTCAGAAAACGGGGTCACGCCCATCTCGCCGAGGAGCCTGTGTAGCCTTGACGGCAGCTGCATGCTGTACGGCGGGGGTGCCGTGCCATTGAGAAACCGAGACAGCCGGGTCTCGTCGATCTCCAGAGCTGCGGCCAGGGCCTTGGACGTCATGCCGCTCTGGTTACGCAGCTCGCGCAGTCGCTGAGCAAAGCCTGCCGGTCCGGGTGGAGACCGCCATCCAGGTCCGCGAGCTGCCGCTGTTGCGCGAGCCTGGACTCCTCTATCTCGTTCAACTCGGGCCCTCTCCAGAGATTGCCTGCTGCGCAAGTTGCAGCGGCGTGACGCAACTTGTGGTTGCCCACTGACGCAACCACAGCGCTCTGAGGTGACCTTGTCCTCAGTCGGATGAGTTCACCAGAAGGAGCCAGCAGATGCCTACCCCGTCAGCTGCACAGGATGACCGACCGTTCCTCGAACTCCACGTTGGTGATGTGCACATGGTCGTGCAACGCTTGCCGTACCGGCTCCTGGCGCTGGCAAGCGCCGCGGTCGGCATGTTCGGCGGCGCCGTATAGTTCACCGGCCGGTGAGGCCAGGCGCCTTACGGGACAACATTCCCGAGCGGCAGGTACACGTTTCGGCGCGGGCCTACCCCTTAACCGATCGTGCAGGACGTTCCCAGGCCCGGACAGATCCCGCGGCTTCGGCATTCCCCCTGCTGCGGAGCGCTAGCGCGTCGCAGAGACCGGCATAACGGTGACAGCGGACAGGCCGCCCAGCACCCGATCTGGAGAGGTCTGCTCCGTGCTGACCTGGCACGCGTACGGTTCGGCTCGCTGGGCAGTCACGGCGTCCGGAGAGGCGGCGGGCCCGGCACGTCGAGCGGTGCGCGGGCCGCCGGCGGCAGCTGTGTCAGAGCCGGTTGTTGCGGTCGTCGCTGGCGAAGAAGAATCCAAACGCGGCGCTGGTGAGGGCCACGACGGGGGTGAAGACGAGGCTCACTTCGCGGTACGCGTCGGTGGAGAAGTGCGTCCAGCGTGCGGCCAGCAGTGTGATCGTGGGCAGTCCCGCGATGAGGCCGACCATCCAGAGCATGCCGATCGCCAGTTTGTGGCGCGTCACGTCGATCGCGTGCGGCGAGCCGAAGGCTGCAGTCTGGCTGCTCTGGGGTGATTCATCCTCGACCAGGGGGCCCAGGCGGCTGCTCGGGCCGAGCGGGCCGGGCAATACGTTTTCAACGAACTCCTGCCGACTGTTACCAGGGGTGTCGGTCGCGGCGGGAGTGGTCGGGATCTCGGCGGCGGTGATGGGCCGCGGAGGAGTTAAGCGGAAGAACGGTTGGTCGGAGGGCATCTCGTCTTGCTGAAAGGGATCCAACGGCTACTTGTCCTCCGTGCGTCTCTGTACGGGAATGACCGACGACTTGAGTGCTTGCCCTATGGGCACGGAGGGGCCGAATCCGCAGGTCTGCTCTGTCTCCAGCGGAGGTATGTCCTCGTAGAAAACGCCGTCAGACGGCGGCGGACTGCTCACTCATGCTCCCCCGGCTTACAGATGCAGATGATGACGCCCTTGGGGGCGCCGATGCGATAGGTCGTCTCAAAACTGGGGGTCATATTCTCGCAGAACTCCTGGCGCTGCTGACGTACGACCCTCGCCGCGCGATCCCGCCCCTTGAACCGGTCGATTTCGGCCAACGCCGTTCGCTGCGTGCTGAGTTGGGGCACTACGTCGAGCCGCCGTTCGTTGGGCCAGTCCTGAAGCGGTGTGAGAAATCCCTGGACGTGCAGCACCTCTGGCTCTGCGTTCTCGTGACTCGCCATTCGGGGTGTCCCCTCCGGTGATCGCCGCCCTGCGGCTAGACACCCAAGCGGTGCTTGCGGGGAACGGTACCACACACAATGTGATCTTTTTACACATTCAGTGTGGATCTCATACGCATTGGGTACACACAAGAAGTGTATCCGAGCATCACCCGATGGTGATTTGCTTGACACTCAGTGCGCGTGAAGGCACTATGTCGGTAACCGAGCGTCGCCCGGTCTGATGGAGGAGATGTGTAAATGTCCAGTTCGTTACACCCTTCAAGCTCGACCTAAAACGAGCAGGCTGGCCGACGCGGGCGCCTGGCTCCGCATTGATGTGGGGGGAAACCACACGTGAGCGACCGCATTAGTGTTGCGTCGCTCATCTGTGCGGCTCCGGGCGATGACTCGTCTGCATGAGCCGTCGGGCAAGCCTGGTCTAGGGGGCCAGGGTGGGGGCCCGACGACGGTCATGCGCGGGTCTATTCGTGTGTGATATTCGAACTCAAGGAGCCTTGGCATGCCCGAGCGCCAGACCGAAGCCGCTGCATCGACAGCCGCGGCCAGTGATACGACCCAAGTGACTCGGCTCAGCGTCAACATCAATGAGGACACGGCCGAGAAGCTCCGCTGGTACAAGGAGCACAAGAACATCTCGATCACGGAGACTGTTCGGCGCGCGATCGCGCTCCTGGCCCTGGTGGAGAAGGAGACTTCCCAAGGTGGTGACGTTTTGCTCAAGTCCCCGGACGGCAAGACAGTCCGTCAGCTCTGGCTCGTCTGATCTCTGAACCCGTCGACCGAAGTCGGCTTCCGTCGCATCCGAGGGCGCAAGCAGTTCCTGCGGCGCACCCTTCTGTGCCTCCGGGCTGCTGAGTCCTCATCTGATACTCGTCTGTCGTCTTCCGACGTTGGCAGGCAGGCCCGGGCCGGGAAGCGCGATGACACCGAAGTCTTCGTGGCTGATCTGCTCGATGTGCTGAGCAAATTCACGACTCATCCCCATGGCCATTCCCCAGTAGTGGGGAGGGTCGTCAGATTGGTCGTGGATGAAGTCGGCACCGCCCAGGCTCTCGTAGCAATGGACCGCTTCTTCTGCACGATCGAGTAGGAGCCCGTCCAGGAACAGGCAGTAGGCAGCGGTGTTGCTGCCCGCGCCGGCTGCGAAGGCCCACCAGAAGCGGGCGTTCCTTACGTACCCGCACAGTTGGAGCAAGCAGGCAAAGACCAGGGCGCCCTGGCTTTCACCTGGCGTCTCCACGAACGTCATCAGGCTCTCTTCGGCGTCGCTGTGCCTAATCACCAGTTCACACAGAGCGGTCAGGTCGTCCGCGGCACGCTCGTGCGCCCTGTCGCGGTCAGCCGCGTCGGCCGGGCCGTCCTCGATGAGCAGTGCCGTGCACTCGGAAGAGGCCGGCACCAGCCAGCTGCGTACTCGAAGATTCTCCGCGACTTCGCGCTGCAGCACGGCCGCGGCGATAAGCAGGTGGAGCTGCCGGTCGTCTTCTTCTTGCTGCGCCAGGGTGTACGCAGGGAGGTCAAGCTCCACCCCTGCCAGGACGTCGGCGAATGTCATCAGGACTCCTTCCTTGGAGCCGGCATACCCCAGCCCTCATCAGGCATCAGCGCCTCCTTGAGGTCCTCGGTTGCATGTTGCAGATGAGTACGGACCGTTGAGGCACTTCTGCCAGTCAGGTCCGCAATCTCCACAGCCGTGTATCCGAGGACGTGCCGGAGCCAGAAGCACTCCCGCTGTCCTGGAGTCAGCAACTGCAGGGCCCGGTATATGTCCAGGCGGGTCAGCAGGGCGTCGATCGGATCGCACTCCACTGCCCAGTACGAGTGCACCGGCAGGAAGGCCGTGTCCATCGGGACGGGCCGGCGGTCCCTGTTCCGCAGGGCATCGACAGCGTGGTCGTGCAGCATCTTCCAGGCGAAGGCAGTGACGTTCTCACTTCGGAGCACCGTCTGCCATCGAACGTGCAACTTCAGGAAGAAAGCGTTCAGCTCCTCCCTCGCCTCGCTGGCTGAGGCAAGCTTGCTGGACAGATAGTGCTGGTAAGGGACCCGCATCTGGCGGGTGAAGGCCTCGAAGGGCACTTCCAACTTGAGAGGCAGCTCTGCCCTCAACCGCTGAGTCGCCATGGCGACGGGCCCGTCCAAGTGCACTCCTAGCCCATGGGCACCGTGCAGATGAGCGCTGCGCGGTGGAGAGCCTGCGACCCTCCCCCCTAACGCCGCACGGGAAGCTTCAAACGTCTACGCGAAAACAAGAGAATCTTACTAAAGGCGACTACTTGATCACCTCAAGCGACCAGTGAGTAGCTTGCGTTCGACCACTCCCAGGTGGGCCACTTCGAACAAGCGCGCCACGCGGCGGCGCGGGACCGCAAGTCTCTGCCACCCGTTGGGTAGGACAGACCTCAACTAGGTCTCGCCGCCGCTCTGGTCCGCGGTGTGCCACGGCCCGCTGACCTAGGCATTTATTCCTGCGCGCGGTCTGCCGTGCGCGCTTTATGCCACCCATCACTGCTTGGCATAAACGAGGCTTGACTATGTCTGGCGGGTGCCTTTGCGGGTGCATGACAAGCCCCGCCCAACTCCGGACAGGGGCCCGCTCTCCACGGTGCTCCGTCAGTCCCTGTCGAAGTCGACGTCGACGTCGACGACAAGGGTCCCCTTCGCATTGCTGCGGTCGGTGGTGGTGATCTCGCCGAAGCTCATCTGTGGTCTCCTCTTGGGGTGAGGCGGGGGCCAAATTCGGGTTGGCCCTCTGTGCCGTTCGGAAACCCATCGCCCCTGGTCAGGCTACATATCTGTACTCGTTGATCACGCCGCCGAGTATCCGGGTGTGTGGAAGCCGGTGCGTGGACGGGCTAGGTCGTGTCTTCAAAGTGGGCGGAGCCAGAGGAGTGTTGATGCCAGGGTGACGGCGGCTTTGAAGGGCGTCGCGGTTTTTTCGTAACGGGTGGCGATG
>NZ_JBHTSF010000268.1:0-7748 GCF_042795295.1 Streptomyces sp. NPDC056486 | reverse complement strand
GACGGTCCCGTACTCGCCGCTCTTCTTTGTCTGCGACTGCGTCGTGGCTGGTCGCGCAGTTCCCCGCGCCCCTTCGGGGCGCTAACGCACCTTCTCGCCCGTCGCCAGCGTTGCCACCATCCGTTCGAGCCTGGCCGCCCGTGTGGCGGGGGTCTTCGCCGTCATCAGGCGGTGCAGCACGACGTACTGGTCCGACTTGCCGAGGCCCTCGAAGGTCTCACGGGCCACCGGGCTCGCCGCCAGGGCCGCCGCAAGGTCGTCCGGGACCGTGGCGTTGCGCTGCGACTCGTAGGCGGCATCCCAGCGCCCGTCGGCCTTGGCCGCCGTCACCTCCGCCAGGCCCGTCGCACGCATGCGGCCCGCGGCGATCAGGGCCTCCGCCTTCTGGACGTTCACCTTCGACCAGAGGCCGCGCGGCCGGCGCCGGGTGATCTTCTGGAGGAAGTACACGTCGTCGTACGACCTGCGCTGACCGTCGATCCAGCCGTGACAGAGGACGACGTCGACGACTTCGCCCCACGTCACCGATGCCACGCCCGTCGCCTTCTTGGCGATGAGCAGCCACGCGCCCGGCTCGCTGCCGTGGTGTTCGTCCAGCCAGGCGTCGAGCTCGGCCACGTCCGCGCAGGTCATGACCCGCAGCCCCTCCAGCGATTCCATCCGCACACACTAATCCGCACGCGCCAAAGGGGCGGCCCACCCCACCGGGTGGACCGCCCCTCCAGGGCTACGTCAGGCGATTCAGACCTTCAACGGCCGGATCGCCGTGGGCGCGTGGCCCGGCTCCGTGGCGATCTCCTCGAACTCCTTGACCGCGCTGATGTCGGCCGTGGGGCTCATGGAGATGTTGGTGATGCGCTCCAGGATCGCCTCGACGACGACCGGGACCTGGTGCTCCTGGGCCAGCTTCTTGGCCTGCTCGAACGCCGCGCCGAGCTCGTTCGGGTCGGTGACCCGGATGGCCTTGCAGCCCAGGCCCTCGGCGACCTTGACGTGGTCGACGCCGTAGACGCCCAGCTCCGGGCTGTTCTGGTTCTCAAACTCCAGGTTGACCTGGAAGTTGATGTCCAGACCGATCTGGGCCTGGCGGATCAGACCCAAGTAGGCGTTGTTCACCAGGACATGGACGTACGGGATGCGGTGCTGCGCGCCGACGGCCAGTTCCTCGATCATGAACTGGAAGTCGTAGTCACCGGACAGCGCGACGACCGGCGTGTCGCGGTCCGCGGTGGCGACACCGAGGGCGGCCGGGATCGTCCAGCCCAGGGGGCCCGCCTGGCCGCAGTTGATCCAGTGGCGCGGCTTGTAGACGTGCAGCATCTGGGCGCCCGCGATCTGCGAGAGGCCGATGGTGGTGACGTAGCGCGTGTCCGGGCCGAAGGCCTTGTTCATCTCCTCGTAGACGCGCTGCGGCTTCATGGGGATGTTGTCGAAGTGCGTGCGGCGCTGGAGCGTCTCCTTGCGCTCCAGGTGGGATGCGACCCACGCGGAGCGGTCGGGCAGCTTGCCCGCGGCCTTGAGCTCCTTGGCCACCTCGACGAAGAGTTCGAGCGCGGCCTTGGCGTCGGAGGCGATTCCGTAGTCCGGCGCGAAGATCTTGCCGATCTGGGTCGGCTCGATGTCGACGTGCACGAACGTGCGGCCCTCGGTGTACACGTCCAGCTTGTAGCCGGTGTGACGGTTGGCCCAGCGGTTGCCGATGCCGAGGACGAAGTCCGACTCCAGGAACGTCGCGTTGCCGTAGCGGTGGCCGGTCTGCTGGCCGACCATGCCCGCGTTCAGATCGTGGTCGTCGGGGATCGTGCCCCAGCCCATCAGGGTCGGGACGACCGGCGTGTTGGTGATCTCGGCGAACTCGACCAGGAGGTCGGAGGCGTCGGCGTTGATGATGCCGCCGCCCGCGACGATCAGCGGACGCTCGGACTCGACCAGGAAGGTGATCGCCTTCTCGATCTGGGCGCGGGTCGCGGACGGCTTGTAGACCGGCAGCGGCTCGTACGTGTCGATGTCGAACTCGATCTCGGTCTGCTGGACGTCGATCGGCAGGTCGATGAGGACCGGGCCCGGGCGCCCCGAGCGCATCAGGTGGAACGCCTGCTGGAAGACGCCGGGGACCTGCGCGGCCTCCAGGACCGTGACGGCCATCTTCGTGACCGGCGTGGCGATCGACGCGATGTCGACGGCCTGGAAGTCTTCCTTGTGGAGCAGGTGCGTGGGCGCCTGGCCCGTGATGCAGAGGATCGGGATCGAGTCACCGGTCGCGGAGTACAGACCGGTGATCATGTCGGTGCCCGCAGGGCCCGACGTACCGATGCAGACGCCGATGTTGCCGGGGTTGGCGCGGGTGTACCCCTCGGCCATGTGCGAGGCGCCCTCGACGTGCCGGGCGAGGGTGTGGTCGATGCCACCGCCCTCCTGGAGCGCCTTGTAGAACGGGTTGATCGCAGCGCCGGGGACACCGAACGCGTTGGTGACGCCCTCGCGCTTGAGGATCTCGACTGCCGCGCGGACAGCGGTCATACGGGCCATGGGGTTCTCCTGCTTCGACAACAGCTTCGACAGCTATTCGGCTGACGGATACGGCTGGCGGATCCGGCTCCCGTCGCGCCCCGCGGTGAGCTTCTGTTTCCGCATTGTGGAAAGTATGTTCTGCTATATGGAAGCAATGTAGGCCGGTGCGGTGGAGACCGTCAAGAGATGTCCGGGAACCGGGCCGCCCGAAGGGCGCGTCCCAGTCGTTGAATTCGGCAGGGAACTCGGCATGGAACTCGGCGTTGGATTCGGGCCACACCATCGGGGGGTCGAACGTGGCCAGCTCACCGGATACGTCGCCCGCCCGGCAGCACCTGCGGAGGTACGGCCGCTGGACGGCCGGGCCACCGCTCGGGCAGGGAGAGCTCGGGCGGGTCTTTCTCGCCCACGACGGGGCGGGGCACGCCGCCGCCCTTCAGGTGGTGCACGCCTCCCTCGCCCGTGACCGGGAGTTCCGCACGCGCCTCGCCCGCGAGCTCCCCGCGATCGGCGCGGTGCGGGGGCGGCGCACCGCCGCGCTCGTCGACGCCGATCCGCAGGGTGCGGCGCCCTGGCTGGCCACGGAGTACGTCGCAGGACCGACGCTCGCCGCGCGGGCGCGAGCACGGGACGCCGACGGGCCACTCGTCACGCCGACGACAACGGCGGGGCTACTCGCCCTGGCGAGCGCTCTCGCCGAGGCGCTGGACGACATCCACCGGGCGGGACTCGTGCACGGGGGCCTCCGGCCGTCGAACGTGCTCCTGGCCGCCGATGGCCCCCGCGTCGTCGACTTCGGCACGGCGGGATGCGCGGGAAGGACCGCCGGTCATGCGGGAAGGGCGGGATACACGGCGCCCGAGCTCCTGGCGGAACGGGGCGCGGCCAAGCCTCCCGCGGACATCTTCTCGCTCGGAGCGGTCGTCGCCTTCGCTGCGACGGGGCGCGAGCCCTTCGACGCCGGAGACGGGAACCCGGACCTGGCGGGCGTACCGAGGGAGCTGCTTCCCCTGGTCACCGCCTGTCTCGCCACGCACCCCGCAGCGAGGCCCGCGCCGCGCACCGTCGCCCGTATGGCGGGCCTCCCCCTGCCGGGCAGCCGCCGCCGGGATTTGACCCTGGCAAACGCACTGTTCTTGGCTCAACTAGCTGCCGCGGCAAGCCCACTTGATGGACGATGGACATAACGACCGGTGAGCGGTGACGGTGAGCGGTAACGGTGACGGGTGAGGGTGATGACGGACAGCGACGTCCCGGTACGGTGCCCGGCCTGCCGGCGCGAACATGCGTACGCTCCACCGTCCTACCCCTGCGCGTGCGGCGCCCCGGTGGTACCGCCGGTGGCACGCGGAGCGACCGTGACGCCGGTGACGGACCGGACGTGGGCGGACGAGTGGGTGATCGTGCGGTGCCGGATGTGCGGGCGCCGGGACCAGTGGCCACAGCCTGAGCTGGAATGCGACTGCGGTGCGGTGCTGCGGATTCCTGTACGGGCGGTGCAGGCGCCGTCGCCCGCACCATCGAATCCGGCGACCCCAACTACTCCCGCACCCCCCACGCCCGCCGCTCCCCCGACTGCTCCGGCGCACACCTCACCGCCCCTGACGACCCCGACGCCGCGGCCCGCCTTCCAGCCCGTGCCGGTCCGCACGGCGCAGGACGCGGTGACGGTGGCGGCGCTGTACCTGCGGTGGCTGGGGTACGCGGACATCCGGGGAGCGGTCAAGCGGGCGCCTTCCGGGGTGCGGGTGGCGGCGCGAGGCGTGATCGCGCTCATCGAACCGTCCGTGAAACCGACGTCGCTCCGTGACGTGGAGTGCGTATGGCTCAGCGCGATGGCCGAGTCCGTCAGCTGCGTCTGCTTCTCCCTCGCGGGCTACGAGGAGGCCGCCCGCACACGGGCGGACGCGCTGTCCGTCCCGCTGTTCGTCATCGACCTCACGGGCACACCACAGCCGGTGAACAGCGCGGCGGACGATCTGATGTCCCCGGGGTGAGTCGCCCTGCGGGGCGGGGCATGCCAGGTAATCGGGAGGGTGGGCGGGAGACATCCGCCGCGGAGCAGCGGGACAGAAAAGCCGTCGGCCGCCGACGGACAGACCGGCATACTCCCCACATGCGCATCCGCCCAGCCACAAAGGCCGAGCTCCCCACGCTCCAGGACATCGAGCGCGCCGCAGGCGCCCCCTTCCGCGCCCTGGGCATGGCAGCCATCGCCGACGACGAACCCCCCGGCATAGCCCTCCTGGAAGAATTCCGGCGCGCAGGCCGAGCCTGGGTGGCCACGGAGGCAAGCAAGGGAGAGGGCGACGGCACCCCCGTCGCCTACCTCATCAGCGAACCCGTGGACGCCGCCGAACACATCGAGCAGATCACCGTCCACCCCCGAGCGGCGCGCCACCGCATCGGCCAGGCCCTCATCGAGCACACCGCGCAGCGCGCCCGCGAAGCCGGGCGAGAGGCCCTCACCCTGACCACCTTCGCGGACGTCCCCTGGAACGCCCCGTACTACGCCCGCATCGGCTTCCGCGTGCTGGACGAGGCCGAGCTCACCCCGGGTCTACGGAAGATCCGCGCCCACGAGGCCGGACTCGGCCTCGACCGCTGGCCCCGCGTGGCCATGCGCCGCGAACTCACCAGCGGCGGGACCACACCCCGTAGCGCCACTACACCCCGTACCGCTCCCTGAGCTCGATCTTCCGCACCTTCCCCGAGACCGTCATGGGGAAGCTCTCCACGATCCGCAGCCCGGCCGGGATCTTGTAGCGCGCCAACTGCCCTTCGCAGAAGGCCCGCAGCTCCTCCAACGTCAGTGGATCCGCCGCGTCCCGCAGGATCACGCACGCCAGCGGCACCTCCCCGTAGCGCTCGTCGGGAACGCCCACCACCTGGACGTCCGCGATCTTCGGGTGGCCGTACAGGAACTCCTCGATCTCTCGCGGGTAGATGTTCTCGCCACCCCGGATGATCATGTCCTTGATGCGACCGACGATCTGGACGTAGCCGTCCTCCCGCATGACCGCCAGGTCACCCGTGTGCATCCAGCGCCCCGCATCGATCACCTCCGTCGTACGCGAAGGCTCGTTCCAGTAGCCGAGCATCACGCTGTAGCCCCGCGTGCACAGCTCACCCGACGCACCCCGCGGCAGCGTCACGCCGCTGGCCGGGTCGACCACCTTCACCTCGATGTGCGGAAGGACCCGGCCCACCGTGCCGGTCCGCCGCTCCAGGTCGTCCGTGCGGCGGGTCTGCGTCGAGACCGGGGAGGTCTCCGTCATGCCGTAACAGATGGAGACCTCCTCCATGTGCATCTCGGCGACCACCCGCTTCATCACCTCGACCGGGCAGGGTGAGCCCGCCATGATGCCGGTGCGCAGCGAACTCAGGTCGTACGTCGCGAAGTCGGAGAGGTTCAGCTCCGCGATGAACATCGTCGGCACCCCGTACAGCGACGTACAGCGCTCGCGCTCCACCGCGTGCAGCGTGGCGACCGGGTCGAAGGACGGTGCCGGGATGACGATGCAGGCACCATGGGACGTAGCACCCAAATTGCCCATCACCATCCCGAAGCAGTGATAGAAGGGCACGGGCAGACACACCCGGTCCTGCTCGGTGTAGCCGACCGTACGGCCCACCCAGTAGCCGTTGTTGAGGATGTTGTGGTGGGAGAGAGTCGCCCCCTTGGGAAAGCCGGTCGTGCCCGACGTGTACTGAATATTGACCGGATCGTCGCAGCTCAACTGCGCCTGCCGGGCGGCCAGTTCGTCATCCCCCACCACCCCCGCCGCATCGAGCAGCTCGCCCCACGAGCTGTCCTCGATGTAGTGGACGGACCTCAGCTCGGGGCAGTCGGGCCGCACCTGGTCCACAAGCGCCCGGTAGTCGCTCGACTTGTGCGACCGCGTGGCGACCAGGACCGTCACCCCGGCCTGCTTGAGCACGTACTCCAGCTCATGCGCGCGATACGCCGGGTTGATGTTCACCATGATCGCGCCGATCCGCGCGGTGGCGTACTGCACGAGCACCCACTCGGCACAGTTCACCGCCCAGATACCGACCCGGTCACCCTTGCCGACCCCGACCCCCATGAAGCCCCGCGCCAACTGCTCGACGGCCGCGCCGAATTCGGCGTACGTCCACCGCTTTCCCGAAGCCACGTCGACCAGCGCGTCCCGCTCCGGCCAGGCCTCGATCGCCCGGTCGAGATTGCGCCCGATGGTGTCACCGAGCAACGGCGTCTTACTGACACCGTGCGCATACGACAGTTCGCTCGCACTCCCACTCAGCTCACTGACGCTCACCGGAAGTCCTCCTCGCGGCGCAGCCGCTTGTAGGGGGCGAGGACGATGTACGCCTTCGGGACGGAGAGCCGCAGGGCGTCGGACGCCTTGAACAGAGCGCCCGTTCCCGATGACACATCTCTGCTCTGGAAGAGCGGCGGGTCCACATATCCCCGGATCTCCAGCGGCGGCAGAGTGACGCCGCTCTCCGTGATCCGCGTGCCCGGCACACCTGTCAACACATTCATGAGCTGCTCCCAGAACCCGGTCCGAAGCCACCGCAGCCACACGCCGGACAGGTTGCCCGGCGGAGACGGCAAGTCACTCCAAGCACACCCCACGCGGGCCTTGCGAAGCACGGCGCCAAGTGTGACCCGGGGGGCAGTGCCGCGTCGACCCTTGCGCGCCTGAAAGACCGGCGCGACCTGCGACCATGCGCCGCGATCGCCACTCGAAGCTCCAGCAGGTCGGCGATCTCCGCTTTCCGTCCTGCCGTCATCCCACTCAGGCGCTCACGCGCCGGATCGGCGAATCAGCCGCCGCCCAGCACACCACTGACCGCAAGACCGGAAGCAGCGACAAGGGAAAGCCCGACCTCCTGCACGTCACAGGTGGCCGTGCCGCCACCGCACACCCCTGACCAACGACCGCACTCGGGAGGCAAATAGCTTCCTTACCCACTCAACTACGGGTATCGGGTCCGTTATTCGCAGTTCATGGCGCCGCTGGATCTCGCGTTCCCCGAGATCAGTCAGGAGCGGGTGCCGGACAGAGTTCCCTGACACTCGCCCATGTGTGTCAGCTTCTAGCTGATCACCGCCTGGAGCATCGCGGGGTGGCTCCACCGTAACCTCCTTTAATAGATGCTCAGTTGCCTAGTTGCGCTACCGGGAGGCAAATACGCAGAAAGGGAGTGCTCCAGATATCTCCGGAAGTTCTATGCTGCTGGCTCTCACG
>NZ_JBHTSF010000267.1:0-7765 GCF_042795295.1 Streptomyces sp. NPDC056486 | reverse complement strand
CTGCCCCACCGCCTCCGGCCACGAGAACGTCCCGCTCACCGCCGCCGCGATCGCCACGTGGTAGAGCACGATGGCCGTGACGTCGTTGAAGAGGCCCTCTCCCTCCAGGATCGACACGAGCCGCCGCGGAAGGCCGAGCGACCCGGCGACGGCGGTCGCCGCGACCGGGTCGGGCGGCGCCACGAGCGCGCCGAGCGCCACGGCGGCGGCGATCGGCAGCCCGGGGACGACCGAGTTCGCGATCGCGGCGACCGCCGCGGTCGTCACGAAGACGAGGGCGACGGCGAGCAGGAAGATGGGGCGTCTGTTGGCCGCGAACTGCCGCCACGAGGTGCGCTGGACGGCCGCGTACAGCAAGGGCGGAAGGACCAGCGGCAGGATGTAATCGGGCGGGATCTCGACGTTCGGGACCCAGGGGGCGAAGGCGAGAACGATCCCGGCCAGCGTCATGAGGACGGGCGCGGGCAGCCCGAGCCGTTCGCCGAGCGGCACCGTCACCACGGCGCCGAGCAGCAGAACGAGCAGCAGCGCCAGTTGATCCACGGTGCGGCCTCCGGCAATTCGGGACAGTTCGAGAAGGTCCGGGACTCAGACGATCAAGACCTCAACCCTGCCACGCATCCCCGCGAACCGGGCCAATGCCCCTCCGGCACCTGTGCCGGAGTCCGGCGCTCAGCCCAGCGTCTTGCGCATCGCCCGGTGCGGGATGCCCGCGTCCGGGAACTCGGGGCCGTAGACCACGTACCCGAGGCGTTCGTAGAACCCCAGGGCGTGCGTCTGTGCGTGCAGGTCGACCGCGGCGAGGCCACGCGCGCGTGCCGCGTCCTCGATCGCCCGCACCAGGGCCGCACCGACACCGAGTCCGCGTGCCTCCCGCGTCACCGCGAGGCGGCCGAGCGCGCCCGCCTCGCTGTCTCCGCCGTTCTTGGCCGCGGCCGCGGCGCCGGTGAGCAGCCGGCCGGTGCCCAGCGGCAGGCCGTCGTCGCGGACCGCGAGGACGTGCACCGCATCGGCGTCGTACGCGTCGTACTCGAGGTCTTCGGGGACCTGCTGCTCGACGACGAAGACTTCCTTGCGGACCCTGAAGCAGGCCTCGAGGTCATCGGCTTCGACCGCTGTCCGGCAGCTGACCCCGGCGCTCATTCGCTCTCTGCCCGCACCCGGTCGAGAGCCTGCTGGAGGTCGTCCGGATAGGTGCTCTCGAACTCCACCCACTGCCCGTCACCGGGGTGCTCGAAGCCGAGCCGCACCGCGTGCAGCCACTGGCGCGTGAGACCGAGCCGCTTGGCGAACGTCGGATCGGCGCCGTACGTCAGGTCGCCCACGCACGGATGCCGGTGGGCAGCCATGTGCACGCGGATCTGGTGCGTACGACCCGTCTCCAGCTTGATGTCGAGCAGCGAGGCCGCACGGAATGCCTCGATGAGGTCGTAGTGCGTGACGGAATCCTTGCCCTCGGCCGTGACCGCCCACTTGTAGTCGTGCTGCGGGTGGCGGCCGATGGGGGCGTCGATCGTGCCGCTCATCGGGTCGGGGTGGCCCTGCACCAGCGCGTTGTAGCGCTTGTCGACCGTGCGCTCCTTGAACTGCCGCTTCAGGGAGGTGTACGCACGCTCCGACTTGGCGACGGCCATCAGACCGGAGGTGCCCACGTCGAGGCGGTGCACGATGCCCTGGCGCTCGGCGGCTCCGGAGGTCGAGATGCGATACCCGGCGGCGGCGAGGCCGCCGATCACCGTGGTGCCGGTCCAGCCGGGGCTCGGATGCGCGGCCACGCCCACCGGCTTGACGATCACGAGGAGGTCGTCGTCGTCATGGATGATCTCCATGCCCTCGACGGGCTCGGCGACGATCTGCACCGGAGCGGGCGCCTGCGGCATCTCCACCTCCAGCCAGGCGCCGCCGTGCACACGCTCGGACTTGCCGACCACGCTGCCGTCGACCATCACCTTGCCTGCCGCCGCAAGATCGGCGGCCTTCGTGCGGGAAAAACCGAACATGCGAGAGATGGCGGCGTCGACGCGCTCGCCCTCCAGGCCGTCCGGCACGGGCAGGGTACGGATCTCGGGAATCGTGCTCACCCATTGAGTATGCAGGAGGCCACCGACACTCCCGCACCACGAGAGCCCCCGCCGGGGGCTCCGCTCCTGCTCAGGCCCTGCTCAGTCCTTGTGGACGGTCCCGTCGGGGTCCAGGCCGCGGAACGAGAGGATCACGATCAGGAAGCCGCCGCACACGATCGCCGAGTCCGCGAGGTTGAACACCGCGAAGCCCTTCGGCGCGATGAAGTCGACCACCGCTCCCTCGAACACGCCGGGGGCACGGAAGATCCGGTCGGTGAGGTTGCCCAAGGCGCCGCCGAGCAGCATGCCGAGGGCGATGGCCCAGGGCAGGCTGTAGAGCTTGCGGGCCAGGCGGGCGATCACCACGATCACTGCCGCCGCGATACAGGTGAAGATCACGGTGAAGGCCTCGCCGATCCCGAAGGCGGCGCCCGCGTTCCGGATGGCGTTGAACTGGAGCCAGTCGCCGATGATCTCGATCGGCGCGTGGTGCTCGAGCTTCGCGACGACGATCATCTTGCTGACGAGGTCCAGTGCGTACGCAAGGACGGCCACCGCGAACAGGACGAGAATCCTGCGCTTGCCCTTGGGCCGCTGCTCGTCCGGCGTGACCTGCTCGTCCGGCGTGACCTGCTCGTCCGGCGTGGCCCGCTCGTCGGACGAGGCCTGCTCGCCGGCCTCGTCCTGCCCAGCCGCCTCAGGGATGTCCGGCGTACCGATGATGCGCTCCGCCTCTGCCACGTGAGTCCCTCAACCTAGGTACCTGACTGGGGACGAGAGTACGGCACACACGTACGGCAGCAGGTGGTCAGGCCGCTTTCAGTAGCGGCGCTCCTCCTTCTGCTTGCAGTCCATGCACAAGGTCGCGCGCGGGAAGGCCTGCATCCGCGCCTTGCCGATGGGATTACCGCAGTTCTCGCAGATGCCGTACGTCCCCGCGTCCAGCCGTTCCAGGGCGCGCTCGGTCTGCTCGAGCATCTCGCGCGCGTTGGCGGCCAGCGACATCTCGTGCTCCCGCGTGATGTTCTTCGTGCCGGTGTCCGCGTCGTCGTCGCCCGCGCCGTCCCCGGAATCGCGCATCAGGCCCGCCAGGGCGTCCTCGGAGGAGGAGATCTCACTGCCGAGCCGCAGCGCCTCGCTCTGGAGCTCCGCACGGGCCTCAGCGACCTCCTCCGGGGTCCAGGGGTCCTCGCCGGGCCGTACCGCGAGCTCACCGGGCTCTGCGGCGGCGATACGCGCCTTGGGCACCGCCGTCGGCTTCTTCGCTGCCGTCGCCGTGCCCGGAGTCTTCTTCGTGACCACTGTCGTGGCTCCCGTCGTCTCCGCGGCCTGAGCCGCACCCTCGGCCGCCGTCGCAGCCGTCTTCTTGGCCGTGCTCTTCTTGGCCGTGCTCTTCTTGGCAGCTGTCTTCTTCGCCGCGGGAGCCTTCTTCGCCGCGGAGGCCTTCGCGGAGGCCTTCTTCGCCGTATCGGGCTCCTTGGCGGCGCCCTCCCCGGCTGCTGTCTTCTTGCCGGCATCGGCAACCATGGCTACCGCCTTCTTGGCGACGGCCTTCTTGGCGGCCGCCTTCTTCGCCACAGCCTTCTTTGCGGCGGTCTTCTTCGTGGCCGCGCCTGTGGATCTGCCCGACGCCGAATCCTGTACGGCGGTCTTCTTCGCCACCATGGCCGCGGCCCCTTCACATTTTGTGATCTTGCACGCGAATCGTGCTGGGACGATAAATCGACTCAGAGCCCGCGGCAACGGGGCACGCCGCCCAATCCGCCCGCCCCACGGGTGCAGCGCGGCGAGCATGCATGCGTTGTGCCCAGCTCCCGGCCGGGTAATCCGGCCGGATCGCGGATCAGGATCCGAACGCTCCACATGTCGGCATTCGGGTCAATCATCGCGGCCTCGGCGGCCCTGGGCATGAGTCCACCTCAAGGCAGAAATGGGCTTAAAATGGGATTCGACACAAGAAGGTGCGCCATGCGCAAAACAGCCGACTGCCGCGAATTCCCGAGCGAGACCCACTGCACTCTCGCCATCTCCGGTGAAGAGGAAGAAGTGGTCCGCGCCGCCAGCGAGCACGCCGTGTCCGTCCACGGACACACCGACAGCCCGGAGCTTCGGAAAATGGTCCGCGAATCCCTCAGGGACGAGGTCCCCCAGCACGCCTGACGCGGCCGCCCGAAATCCGGTCGGCCCCGTACACCCCGCCCCGTACACTGGCCGGAGCGAGAAGCGTGAATGGGGACGAGTAGCGGCGTACGCGGCCATGAGCGACCCGGGGACGGTGTGAGCCCGGGGGCAGGCGCGACGTGAAGATCACCCCGGAGCCGCCGGAAGAACCACCGGCAGTGGGCCCTCAGGTCCGCCGCAGGCCAGTAGACCCGGCATCGCGACCCCAATGAGGGGGTTTTCCCGGCGCCACACGCGCCAGGAGGGCCAAGGAGGGTGGTACCGCGGGAGCGCGACAAGCGGCTCTCGTCCCTCCGACGGAACGGAATCGTCCGCCGGAGGAAGCGCGTTGAACACGCAGCCGTTGCATACGCAGCCGCAGTACCGCCAGGTGCCCGCCCAGGTCGACCTGCCCGCCCTTGAGCACGCCGTGCTCGACTTCTGGAGCGAGCAGAAGATCTTCGCCAAGAGCCTGGATCAGTCCGAGGGGCGCCCCGAGTGGGTGTTCTACGAGGGCCCGCCCACCGCCAACGGCATGCCGGGCGCCCACCACATCGAGGCCCGCGTCTTCAAGGACGTCTTCCCGCGCTTCCGCACCATGCGGGGCTACCACGTCGCCCGCAAGGCCGGCTGGGACTGCCACGGCCTCCCGGTCGAGCTCGCTGTCGAGAAGGAGCTCGGGTTCAGCGGCAAGAAGGACATCGAGGCGTACGGCATCGCCGAGTTCAACGCCAAGTGCCGCGAGTCCGTGACCCGGCACACCGACGCCTTCGCCGACCTCACGACCCGCATGGGTTACTGGACCGACCTCGACGGCGCGTACCGCACGATGAACCCCGAGTACATCGAATCGGTCTGGTGGTCCCTCAAGGAGATCTTCAACAAGGACCTCCTGGTCCAGGACCACCGCGTAGCCCCCTGGTGTCCGCGCTGCGGCACCGGCCTCTCCGACCACGAGCTGGCGCAGGGCTACGAGACGGTCGTCGACCCCTCTGTCTTCGTCCGCTTCCCGCTCACCGGCGGCCCGCTTGCGGGCGAGGCGGCCCTCCTGGTGTGGACGACCACTCCGTGGACCCTCGTCTCCAACACCGCGGTCGCCGCGCACCCCGACGTCACGTACGTCGTCGCGACGAACGGCGAAGAGAAGCTCGTGGTCGCCGAGCCGCTCGTCGAGAAGGCTCTCGGCGAGGGCTGGGAGACCACGGGGCAGACCTTCACCGGCGCCGAGATGGAGCGCTGGAACTACCAGCGCCCCTTCGACCTCGTGGAGTTCCCCGCCCCCGCGCACTACGTGGTCAACGCCGACTACGTGACCACCGAGGACGGCACCGGTCTGGTCCACCAGTCCCCCGCCTTCGGTGAGGACGACCTCAAGGTCTGCCGTTCGTACGGCCTCCCGATCGTGAACCCGGTGCGTCCCGACGGCACCTTCGAGGAGGACGTCCCCCTCGTGGGCGGTGTCTTCTTCAAGAAGGCCGACGAAAAGCTGACCGAGGACCTCCAGGACCGCGGTCTGCTCTTCCGTCACATCCCGTACGAGCACAGCTATCCGCACTGCTGGCGCTGCCACACGGCGCTCCTCTACTACGCGCAGCCGTCCTGGTACATCCGCACCACGGCCATCAAGGACCGTCTCCTCGAGGAGAACGAGAAGACCAACTGGTTCCCCGACTCGGTCAAGAACGGCCGCTTCGGCGACTGGCTGAACAACAACGTCGACTGGGCGCTGTCCCGCAACCGCTACTGGGGCACCCCGCTGCCCATCTGGCGCTGCGAGGAAGGCCACTTGACATGCGTGGGCTCGCGCGCCGAGCTCTCCGACCTGACGGGCACCGACCAGTCGGAGCTCGACCCGCACCGCCCGTACATCGACGCGGTCACCTTCCCCTGCCCGACCTGCCAGGAGACCGCGACGCGCGTCCCCGAGGTCATCGACGCGTGGTACGACTCCGGTTCGATGCCGTTCGCGCAGTGGGGATACCCGTACAAGAACAAGGAGCTCTTCGAGAGCCGGTACCCGGCGCAGTTCATCTCGGAGGCCATCGACCAGACGCGCGGCTGGTTCTACACGCTGATGGCCGTCGGCACTCTGGTCTTCGACAAGTCGTCGTACGAGAACGTGGTCTGCCTCGGCCACATCCTCGCCGAGGACGGCCGCAAGATGTCCAAGCACCTGGGCAACACCCTGGAGCCGATCCCGCTGATGGACCAGCACGGCGCCGACGCCGTGCGCTGGTTCATGGCGGCCGGCGGCTCCCCGTGGGCGGCTCGCCGCGTGGGCCACGGCACCATCCAGGAAGTCGTCCGCAAGACGCTCCTCACGTACTGGAACACGGTCGCCTTCCAGGCCCTGTACGCCCGTACGTCGAAGTGGGCCCCCGGCGACGCCGACCCGGCGCCCGCCGAGCGCCCGCTCCTGGACCGCTGGCTGCTCAGCGAGCTGCACGCGCTCACCGACCAGGTCACGCAGGCCCTGGAGGGCTACGACACCCAGCGTGCGGGCAAGCTCCTGTCCACGTTCGTCGACAACCTCTCCAACTGGTACGTACGCCGTTCCCGCCGCCGCTTCTGGCAGGGCGACAAGGCGGCGCTCCGCACCCTGCACGAGGTCCTGGAGACGGTCACCCGCCTCATGGCCCCGCTGACGCCGTTCATCACGGAGCGTGTCTGGCAGGACCTGGTGGTGCCGGTCACCCCGGACGCCCCGGAGTCGGTCCACCTGACGTCCTGGCCCGAGGCTGACCTGTCGGCGATCGACCCGGAGCTGTCGAGGCAGATGGTTCTCGTGCGTCGCCTGGTGGAGCTGGGCCGTGCCACCCGGGCCGAGTCCGGCGTCAAGACCCGCCAGCCGCTGTCCCGCGCCCTGATCGCGGCCACCGGCTTCGAGTCGCTCAACCCGGAGCTGCACGCCCAGATCACCGAGGAGCTCAACGTCTCCTCACTCGCGTCGCTCTCCGAGGTCGGCGGTTCCCTGGTCGACACGACCGCGAAGGCCAACTTCCGCGCCCTGGGCAAGCGGTTCGGCAAGGGCGTCCAGGCGGTCGCCAAGGCCGTCGCCGACACGGACGCCGCCGCGCTCTCCCTGGCCCTGCGCGAGGGAACGGCGTCGGTCGAGGTCGACGGCGAGAAGATCACGCTGGCCCCGGATGAGGTCATCATCACGGAGACCCCGCGCGAGGGCTGGTCGGTGGCGTCCGACTCCGGTGCCACGGTCGCCCTCGACCTGGAGATCACGGAGGAGCTGCGCCGTGCCGGTCTGGCCCGTGACGCGATCCGCCTGATCCAGGAGGCCCGCAAGAACAGCGGCCTGGACGTCGCGGACCGGATCGCCCTGCGCTGGACCTCCACGGACCCGGCCGTGATCACGGCCCTGTCCGACCACGCCGAGCTCATCGCGGACGAGGTGCTCGCCACGGACTTCGCACAGGGCGAGGCCGACGACGCGTACGGCGAGACGTTCACGGACGAGTCGCTGTCCCTGACGTTCCGCCTCCGCAAGGCGTAGCCGGCAGGCAGCCCGGCAAGCGCCGAAGGCCCGGTCC
>NZ_JBHTSF010000266.1:0-7852 GCF_042795295.1 Streptomyces sp. NPDC056486 | reverse complement strand
CCTCAGAGGTGGTCCCGCCCTACGGCGTTGTTCGTGCTTCTGCGCAGGTCTCGCAGGTCAGCGCAGGTCAGCGCAGGTCGTCGCGCTGCGCGGCCTCCGACTCGGCCTGCTTGGCCTGGACCTCGGGGTCGAGGGAGGCCTGACCGCTGCCGTCGACCGAAGTCAGCGGCGTGCTGTCGGGGACCTCCGTCGCGGCGGGCGGCTCGACGAGCCAGTCCGGGTTGGCCTGCTTGTCCCACCACTTCCAGGCAGCGACCGCACCACCCGCCAGGACGCCAAGGACGATGAGGCCCTTGGCCACGCGCCCGGCGCGAGCGCGGCGGTTGTGCTTACGGGTCAGCCGCTGGATCTCCTTGGGAGAGACCTCACCGCGCAGGGCGGACAGTGCCGCGGACCCGCGGGACGCCGCCTCCTCACGGACGGGCGCGGTCGCGGCCACGGCCTGTTCGATCCGCGGCTTCGAGTAGTCGGCGGCCTGCTGAGCGGCCTTGCGGGTCTGTCCGGCAGCCTTACGGGTGCGGACGGCGGCCTCGTGCGCGGCGTGGTCGACCTTCGGCGGCACATGCGTACGGGCCTGCTCGATGCGCGGTCCGACGTGAGCGCCGTACTGGACACGGGCTTGCTCGGCGGCCTGCGACACCTTGGGCACGAGTCGTACGCGGGTTTCGTGCGCGTATTGGACGGCTTGGTCCTTGGCCGAGCCGGCGTAGGGGGCCACCGCCTCCGCGGCATGCCGCACGCTGTCCCTCGCGGAACCGGTCGCGGCGCGCACGCTGTCGATGCGGGTCACGGGATCCTCCTCCTCGGTGGCTTATAGGTATGTCACCTTTCCACCCTTTCAAGGATCATGCCTTCCGGATGGCTCCGAGGCATGAAAGGGCGGGCATCCGGGTGCGATCAATTTGATCAAATCGGTACAAGGAGAGTTCTTCGCCGACAATGCCACGGATCGTCCCGGCGCGCGCCCAATCGGTGGCTACTCGTCCCAATCAGGTCCGTGGGAGGATCAGGGCGTCACTGAAGACAACGGAAGGCGGACCGTGGCCGAGCAGCTTTACGCCACCCTGAAGACCAACCGCGGCGACATCGAGGTGCTGCTGCACCCCAACCACACGCCGAAGACGGTCAAGAACTTCGTCGAGCTCGCCCAGGGCGAGCGCGAGTGGGTCAACCCGGAGACCGGCAAGAAGACCACGGGCAGGCTCTACGACGGCACGGTCTTCCACCGCGTCATCAGCGGTTTCATGATCCAGGGCGGCGACCCGCTGGGCAACGGCACGGGCGGCCCCGGCTACGAATTCGAGGACGAGTTCCACCCCGACCTCGCCTTCGACAAGCCCTACCTGCTCGCCATGGCCAACGCGGGCCCGGGCACCAACGGCTCCCAGTTCTTCTTGACGGTCTCCTCGACCGCCTGGCTCACCCGCAAGCACACCATCTTCGGTGAGGTCACGGACAAGGCGAGCCAGAAGGTCGTCGACGAGATCGCGGCCACGCAGACCAACCCGCGCACCGACCGCCCGGTGAACGACGTGGTCATCGAGTCCGTCGTCATCGAGACCCGCGGCGCCTGACACCGGCGCACCCCGCTGACACCGGCGCACCCCGCGAGGGGAACCAAACCGCCCCGCTCATCCGTAAGGAAGGGCGGGGCGGTGCGTTCGCACGTGTGGGCGTAGCTGTGCCTTCGTACGGATATTGAGGGGACCCCATGGACCAGGCACCAGGCAGCCCGCAGGGGCCACAGGACGCATCGAACCTGCCCCGCTGCTATCGGCATCCGGACCGCGAGACCGGCATCAGCTGCACCCGCTGCGAGCGCCCCATCTGCCCGGAGTGCATGATCAGCGCCTCGGTCGGCTTCCAGTGCCCCGAGTGCGTGCGCGAGGGCTCGGGCACGGGGCAAGCACCCGCGGCCAGCCGGCCGCGCACCATCGCGGGCGGCTCGATCGCCGCCGATCCGCGCCTGATCACCAAGATCCTGATCGCGATCAACGTTCTCGTGTTCATCGCGATCAGTACGAACGACCGGCTCGTCGGCGATCTCGTCCTGATCGGCGAATGGCCGCCCTATCCGTACGCGCCGACCGAGGGCGTCGCCGAAGGCCAGTGGTACCGCCTGGTCACGTCCATGTTCGCGCACCAGGAGATCTGGCACATCGCGTTCAACATGCTGGGCCTGTGGTGGCTCGGCGGCCCTCTGGAAGCCGCGCTCGGGCGCGCCCGCTATCTGGCGCTCTACCTGCTCTCCGGACTGGCCGGTGGCGCGCTCACCTATGTCCTCGTCGGCGCGAGCGACGCCTCGCTCGGGGCATCCGGAGCGATCTTCGGCCTGCTCGGCGCCACCGCGGTCCTGATGCGGCGCCTGAACTACGACATGCGCCCGGTCATCGCGCTGCTCGCGCTGAACATGCTCTTCACGTTCACCTGGAGCGGCATCGCCTGGCAGGCGCACGTCGGCGGTCTGGTCGCCGGTGTGGCGCTCGCGTACGGGATGGTGCACGCGCCCCGCGAGCGGCGATCGCTCGTGCAGTGGGGGACCTGTGCCGTGGTGCTGATCGTGGTCCTGGCGACCGTGGTCATCAGGACTGCTCAGCTCGGCTGAAACAGGACCGCTCAGCTTGGCCGAAACTCACTCTGGTCGGCTGGGATGCCGTCCGAAGCCCCATGTTGTCCACAGCGTGTGCCGGATCTTGTGCATTGTGTGGGGAACAGCTGTGCCCCTTGTCACTGACCTGGGTTTCCCCAGGAAGGACAAGGGGCCAGTGGTGGCTCGGATGACGATCGACCAGTCATACCGGCGTCAACATCACGAGGGTTATCCACAGATCGTCTTTCTTTTCCCCAGTTTGGTCCCCAGTGTGGATAGCGCTGTGGATAACTCAGGGCAAGGCTTGCTCTCCACGCTCCGGGGAGCGCGTTCGCAGCCGGTGGAACAGCGCTACTTCCACTGCGTGGAGACGCCGAACCCCGCAGCGATGAAGCCGAAGCCGACCACGATGTTCCAGTTGCCCAGCGGGTCGATCGGCAGTTTGCCGTCGGTGACGTAGAAGACGACGATCCAGGCGAGCCCGATGAGGAACATCGCTAGCATCACCGGAGCCACCCAGCTACGGCTGGTCAGCTTGATGTTCGTCGCCTTCTTCGCGGGCGGCGTGTAATCGTCGGCCTTCTTGCGGATCCGTGACTTCGGCACGAGGGTCTCTCCTGTCGATACGGGGAGCTGAGCCCTCCCCCGGGCGTCCGTTAGCGTAGTGCTTCCGCGGCGCTGAAGGAGATAAGGGTACGTTGAGCAATTCTGCCGACTCCCCCACAGGTCCGGGTCGCCGTCCTCGCTGGCGGCCGGTCCGGTTCCTCACGGCCGCCGTTTTCGCGCTCGCGGGCCTCATCTTCTTCACCAGCTTCAACACGGCCAAGGGTACGAACATCCGAACCGACGCCTCTTTGCTGAAGCTCTCCGACCTCATTGAGGAGCGCAGCCACAAGAACGGCAAGCTCGACGAATCCAACGGCTCGCTGCGCGACGACGTCGAGTCCCTGGCCGAGCGCGACAACGGCGGTACGAAGGCCGACGACGCGCGGCTCAAGGCCCTGGAGAAGAACGCGGGCACCAAGAAGCTCGGCGGTGAGGCCGTCTCCGTCACCCTCGCCGACGCCCCGCCGAACGCCACCGCCAAGCTCCCCGGCTACCCCGAGCCCCAGCCCAACGACCTGGTCATCCACCAGCAGGACCTCCAGGCCGTGGTCAACGCGCTCTGGCAGGGCGGCGCCAAGGGCATCAAGGTCATGGACCAGCGGCTCATCTCCACCAGCGCCGTCCGCTGCGTGGGAAACACCCTGATCCTCCAGGGGCGCGTCTACTCGCCGCCGTACAAGGTGACGGCGGTCGGTGACCCGGAGAAGCTCAAGACGGCGCTCGCCGCGTCTCCGGAGATCCAGAACTACATGCTGTACGTCAACGCGTACGGCCTCGGCTGGAAAGTAGATGACGACGGGGCGATGACTCTTCCCGGCTACTCGGGCACAGTGGATCTCCACTACGCGAAGCCCGTGGAGTAGCACGTGGAACAGCCCGTGGAGTAGCACCCGGGGAGGGACCGTCCGGTGTCGGTGCGAGTGCTCGTCAGGACGTTCAGCGAACTGTGCATCACCGTCGGCACGTTGATCGTGCTCTTCGTGGTGTACGTCCTGTTCTGGACCGGCGTGAAGGCCGACAGCGCCATGGACAGCCAGATCGACAGGCTGCAGGACCAGTGGGCGCAGGGTTCGGTGCCCGCGCGTACGGACGACGAGCCTTCGGGTGCGTCGTCCCCGAAGAAGCCCGATCCCTACGAGGACGGCAAGCCCTTCGCCGTCATGTACATCCCGCGGTTCGGTTTCACGTGGAACAAGCCGGTGCTTCAAGGCACGGGGACCGACATCCTTAAGAAGGGGCTCGGTCACTACGGGGACACCGCGCAGCTCGGCCAGCGGGGCAACTTCTCCGTGGCCGGCCATCGCCGTACGTACGGTGATCCGTTCAAGGACTTCCCGAAGCTGCGGCCTAACGACCCCGTGGTCCTGACCGACGGCACCACATGGTTCACGTACCGCATCGACAAGAAGCCCTACAAGACGCTGCCCGGCGATATCGGCGTCATCGACGCGGTCCCGCGCAAGTCCGGATTCGATGGTCCTGGCCGTTACCTCACCCTTACAACCTGTGAGCCAGAGTGGGGCCACAGCCACCGGTTGATCGTCTGGGCGCACCTCGATGCCACCCAGCCCGTCGAGGCCGGGAAACCGGAGGCACTGCGCCGTTAGTCTGGTGCCGTACGGCTACGGAAGGGACGGCATGTACGGCTGGATCTGGCGGCATCTGCCGGGAAACGCATGGGTCAGGGCGCTGCTCTCACTGATGCTCGTCTTCGCTGTGGTCTATGTGCTCTTCCAGTACGTCTTCCCCTGGGCCGAGCCGCTGCTTCCCTTCAACGACGTGACGGTGGACGGCCAGTGAGCCCAGTGAGTCCAGTCAGTTCAGTGAGCACCGAAGGTCGTCCCAGCCGCATCCTCGTGGTCGACAACTACGACAGCTTCGTCTTCAACCTCGTCCAGTACCTCTACCAGCTGGGTGCCGAGTGTGAGGTCCTGCGCAATGACGAGGTCGAGCTGCGCCACGCGCAGGACGGCTTCGACGGTGTCCTGCTGTCGCCGGGACCCGGTACGCCCGAGCAGGCCGGCGTCTGCGTGGACATGGTGCGGCACTGCGCCGGCACCGGTGTGCCCGTCTTCGGCGTCTGCCTCGGCATGCAGTCGATGGCAGTGGCGTACGGCGGCGTGGTGGACCGTGCGCCCGAGTTGCTGCACGGCAAGACGTCCCCGGTGACGCACGGGGGCAAGGGCGTCTTCGCCGGGCTGCCGTCGCCGTTCATCGCGACGCGCTATCACTCGCTCGCCGCCGAGCCGACGACGGTTCCGGCCGAGCTCGAGGTGACCGCGCGCACGGAGGACGGCATCATCATGGGCCTGCGCCACCGCGAGCTGGCGGTCGAGGGCGTGCAGTTCCACCCCGAGTCGGTGCTCACCGAGCACGGCCACCGCATGCTCGCGAACTGGCTGGTGGAGTGCGGGGACACCGGAGCGGTCGGTCGGTCGAGCGGTCTTGCCCCGGTGGTGGGCAGGGCCACGGCGTGACCGCGCTGCGCCCCGAGCGCGACTCCTCAGGACTTCCGTACGACGAGCAGTACGCGTCGCACGGGGAGCCCGGGGCGTTTGAGGAGCCCGGGGCGTTCGAGGCGGCCGTCGACCACCTTGCCGATCCGTTGACCGATCCACTGCCGGGTCAGCATCCTTCGCCGTGGTTCCGCAGCGGGCCCGCCGAGCCGGAGCCTGAGCCCGAACCGCGTCCCGAACCGCAGGCTCCGGAGCCTGAGCAGGAGTGGTACGACCCCGAGGGCTATGCCCGTGACTGGCACGGGGTGCGGGAGCCGACGTACGAAGAGCTGTACGGCGCGTACGCCCCTCAGAGACCGACGCCGGCGTACGAGCCGATACCCGAGGCCCCGCAGCCGCCCCAGCCCCAGCCCCAGCCACAATCCCAGCCGCTGCCCCAGCCCCTGCCCCAGCCACCGGTCGACGACGAGACGGTAGGCCTGAGGACGGCGGACACGCGCCGAATAGTCGACCCGGAGCCGGTCACCGACGGTCCGCCGGAAGGTGAGGGCCGGGCCGCCCGTCGCAAGGCCGCCAAGAAAGGGGCCTCTCGCGCCGCCCCGCGCCCTTCCGCCGAGCCCGTGGAGTCCGCGGCCCCTCTTTCCCGAGTGGAGGCCCGTCGCGCCGAGCGCGCCCGCAGGCCGTCCCCGGGTGCCGTGGCGAGCCGGGGGATCGGCGAGCTGTTCATCACCCTCGGCGTCCTGATGCTTCTCTTCGTCACCTACCAGCTGTGGTGGACGAACATCCGCGCCCACCAGCAGGCCAACGGCGCCGCGAGCGACCTCCAGGAGTCGTGGGCGAAGGGCAAGGGCAAGCCGGGTGTCTTCGCGCCCGGCCAGGGCTTCGCGCTCCTGCACATCCCTCGCCTCGACGTGGTCGTGCCGATCGCCGAGGGCATCGACAAGTCGAAGGTCCTGGACCGCGGCATGGTCGGCCACTACAACGAGGGCAGCACCAAGACGCCCATGCCGGACGCCGAGAAGGGCAACTTCGCGGTCGCCGGGCACCGCAACACCCATGGCGAGCCGTTCCGGTACATCAATCAGCTCGAACCGGGCGACCCCATCGTCGTGGAGACGCAGGACAAGTACTTCGTCTACAAGATGGCGAGCATCCTGCCGCAGACCCAGCCCAGCAACACCTCGGTGATCGGCCCCGTCCCTCCTGGGTCGGGCTTCACCAAAGAGGGCCGGTACATCACACTGACCACCTGTACCCCGGAATTCACGAGTAAGTATCGAATGATCGTCTGGGGCAAGATGGTCGAGGAACGGCCGCGCGGCAAGGGAAAGCCGAGCGCGCTCGTCAACTAGCACGGTGAGAACGGGGCAGATCCAGTGGCAGCGACGACCGACCACGCCGACCACGACGAGGAGCAGGCCGAGGCGCCCGCACCCGCGCGCGCACCCCGGGGCCGCGGCCCCATCGCCGCGGCGGTCAGCGTCTTCGGCGAACTCCTCATCACCGCGGGCCTGGTGCTCGGTCTCTTCGTCGTCTACTCCCTGTGGTGGACCAACGTCGTCGCTGACCGCGAGGCGCATCAGCAGGGCGACAAGGTGCGCGACCGCTGGGCGGGCGGCCCGGGGAACCTGAACACCAAGGACGGCATCGGCTTCCTCCATGTCCCCGCGATGGGCGGCGGCGAGGTCCTGGTCAGCAAGGGCACCAGCAGCAAGGTGCTCAACCACGGTGTCGCGGGCTACTACGAGGACCCGATCAAGTCGGCCCTCCCCGAGGACAAGGAAGGCAACTTCACGCTGGCCGCGCACCGCGACGGCCACGGCGCGAAGTTCCACAAGATCGACAAGATCAAGAAGGGCGATGCGATCGTCTTCGAGTCCCGGGACAAGTGGTACGTGTACAAGGTGTACTCGACGCTGCCCGAGACATCGAAGTACAACGTGAACGTCCTGAACCCGGTCCCGAAGGAATCCGGCGCGAAGAAGCCGGGCCGCTACATCACCCTGACGACGTGCACGCCGGTCTACACGTCCAACTACCGCTATGTGGTGTGGGGCGAGCTGGAGCGGGTCGAGAAGGTCGACAACAAGCGAACGCCGCCGGCGGAGCTGGACTGAGTCCGGGCACCGGCACCACGCACGGCAGGAGCACACGCACGGTAAGAGCCCACACATGGGAAGAGCCCCGGTCACCGCCTGCT
>NZ_JBHTSF010000265.1:0-7961 GCF_042795295.1 Streptomyces sp. NPDC056486 | reverse complement strand
GTTCAGATGCGGGGCCCGCCGACGTATGTGCCGCCCGCTACTGCGGGTCCGGGCCCTTGGCCACCGGACGGGACTCGTCCGACGACCACTGGGACCACGAGCCGACGTACAGCGACGCCGGGATCCCCGCCACCGCGAGCGCGAGCACCTCATGGGCGCCGGACACACCGGAGCCGCAGTAGACGCCGACCTCGGACGTGTCGGACGCGCCCAGGGAGTTGAAGCGGTCCGCGAGGTCGGCGGCCGGCCTGAAGATGCCGTCCGCCGTGACGTTCTCCGTGGTCGGCGCGGATACCGCACCCGGGATGTGGCCGCCGACGCGGTCGATCGGCTCGACGTCACCGCGGTAGCGCTCGGCCGCGCGGGCGTCCAGGAGCAGCCCGGAGCGGGCAAGGGCCGCCGCGGCGTCCGCGTCGAGGAGGTCCTTGGTGTTCGTCTCGGGGACGAACGAACCCTCGGCCGCCGGGCGCTCGTCCCCCGCCTCCAACGGGCCGCTCCACGCCGCGAGACCGCCGTCGAGCACGCGCACCGAAGGATGCCCCGTCCAGCGCAGCAGCCACCAGGCACGTGCGGCGGCCCAGCCCTGCCCGCCGTCGTACACGACCACGTCCCGGTCCGCGAAGACCCCGGCCGCCTGCATCACCGCTCCGAAGCGATCCACGTCCGGCAGGGGATGCCGTCCGGCCGGGCCCGCCTCACCCGCGAGATCGGCGTCCAGGTCGACGAAGACGGCGCCCGGGATGTGCCCCTTCTCGTACTCGGCCCGCCCGTCGAAGGCGGGGGCGCCCGCCGCCTTCGCCATGCTCAGCTGCCAGCGGATGTCCAGGAGTACCGGCGGGTTCTCGCCCGCCAAGTCGCTCGCGAGTTCGGATGCGGAGATGATGGCATTCATAGGCCCATCCTTGCGTACGAGGTGGCCGCTTCGATCAGGTCCGGCTACCCTGCTCCGCCGGAGACCTCGAACGCAGCGCGTACGCGGCCGGGCACGCCGTGTACTTCCCGACGACACCACTGACACCACTAAGCAATCGCGCGTTAACGGATGAGAAACGGCAAACCGGGCATCCTCTGAGCTGGGCCGGGCTACGCGGCGCGGCCAGGGCGCGCGGTGCCGCAGGTGGTGCAAGCATCTGCACGGGCGGGCAAATGCGCGACACGGGTACGCGCGTTCGAAAGCGGAGCCGAGCGGCCACCATGACGGGCCGAGGAGAGAGTGACGATGACGGAGGCACGGGGGTCGACGGGCCGGCGTGACGGCTCGGGGGCCGTCGGCCGCGCGCCCGGCACACCCACCTGGGTGAGCCTGATGGCGCATGGCCTGGCCACGACCCAGGAGTTCTACGGAGCTTTGTTCGGCTGGGAGTTCCGGCCTGGCCCGGAGCAGCTCGGGCCCTATGTACGGGCGCTGCTCGACGGCCACGAGGTCGCCGGGATCGGCCAGCTGCCGCCCGACCACCATCTGCCGATCGCCTGGACGCCGTACCTGGCATCGGAGGACGTGAACGCGACCGCCGACGCCGTGCGGCACTGCTGCGGCACGATCGGCGTCGGCCCGCTGGACGCGGGCCCGGCCGGGCGGATGGCCATCGCCGTGGACCCCGCGGGCGCGGTGTTCGGGATCTGGCAGGCGGCGGAGCATCTGGGCGGCGAGCTGGTCGGGCAGCCCGGAGCACCCGGCTGGAACGAACTGGTGACGACGGAGACGGCGGACGTCGTCAAGTTCTACCAAGCGGTCTTCGGATACGCCGAAGAGGCGGTCGTCCCTTCCGACTCCAAATCCGACTATGTGACGTTCCAGGTCGACGGCCGGCCGGTGGCCGCGGTGCGCGGTGTGGGCCAGGACCTGCCGCGGGACCGGGGCCCGCACTGGATGACGTACTTCGAAGTCGCCGACGTGGACGCGTCGGTGGAGCGGGTCGTGGAACTCGGCGGTCACGTCGTCGAGCCCGCTCGGGCGGGCGACCATGGGCGCGTGGCCACGGTCGCCGACCCGGAGGGCGCGATCTTCGCGCTCGTGCGCTCGGAGGGCTGACCCGGACGAGGGTGGGCGTCAGACGCGGGCGGGTGCGTCGACCGGCAGTACGTCGGGCGACAGGGCGCCCGCGCGCGAGGTCGCCGCCGTCATCCGGCGCTGGTGGTGACGGCGGCACAGCACCTCGTAACCCACCTCGTCCGCCGCGTGGTTGACGTCGCCGACGACGACCTGGGCGCCTTCGACGACCATCGCGCCCCCTATGGTGCGGGCGTTGTGGGTGGCGCGTGCGCCGCACCAGCACAGGGCCTCGACCTGCAACACCTCGACGCGGTCGGCGAGTTCGACCAGGCGCTGCGAGCCGGGGAAGAGCTTGGAGCGGAAGTCCGTGGTGATGCCGAAGGCGAAGACGTCGAGGCCCAGGTCGTCGACGACGCGGGCCAGCTGGTCGATCTGCCCCGGAGCGAGGAACTGCGCCTCGTCCGCGATCACATAGTCCGCGCGGCCACCCTGCGAGAGGTGGTCAACGATATGGCCGTAGAAGTCGAAGTCGTCCGCGGCCTCGATCGCGTCCGTGACGAGGCCGAGCCGCGAGGAGAGCTTGCCCTCGCCCGCGCGGTCGTCACGGGTGAAGATCATCCCCTTCAGGCCGCGGGCCGAGCGGTTGTGCTCGATCTGCAGAGCCAGTGTGCTCTTTCCGCAGTCCATCGTTCCGGAGAAGAACACCAGCTCGGGCATGGGGAGTTCGGGCCTTTCGGGGCGTACGGGGGGACAGGGCCGACCGGGGGCCGGTCAGGAGCGTACTTCGATGAGCGGCACGAGTTGCTCGACGGGGGTCATGGAGCCGTGCATGCCGACCAGGGCCGACTCCTTCGGTTCCTTCTCGGTGGCGATGATCGCCACGTCGTCGTGGGCGGCCGCGATGACATCGCCGATGCGTCCGTACACCCGCTCGTCGACGGCGCCGGGCGGGCCGAACCAGCCCGCGGCGATGGCCTCGTCCCGGCTCGCCACCCAGAACTGCTCGCCGAGCACCTCGCGCCAGACGGTCAGGACGTCGTTCTCGGCGCCCGGCACCGCGTACACATGGCGCGCGCGGCCCTCGCCGCCGAGGAGGGCGACGCCCGCACGCAGCTCCCAGTCCTCGTCGAAGTCGATACGGGACTGCTCGTCGAAGGGGATGTCGAGCATGCCGTGGTCGGCGGTGACGTACAGGGCGCTGCGCGGCGGTAGTTGCTCGGCCAGGCGCTGGACCAGGCGGTCGACGTACATGAGCTGGCCGCGCCAGGCGTCGGAGTCGACACCGAAGCGGTGACCCTTGCCGTCGACCTCCGCGTAGTACGTATAGACCAGCGACCGGTCCCCCGCGCCCAGTTGCTCGGCCGCGAGGTCCATGCGGTCCTCGCCGGAGAGCTTGCCGCGGAAGCTGCCGCCGCTCAGCGCGATCTTGGTGAGCGGGGTCTTCTCGAAGGTCGGGGACGACACCTGGGCGGTGTGCACGCCCGCGGCGTGGGCCTGCTGGAAGACGGTGGGGTACGGCTGCCACTTGCGCGGGTCCGTCCACGGGTTCCAGCGGAGCTGGTTCATCAGCTCGCCGGTGGCGGGATTGCGGACCGTGTAGCCGGGCAGGCCGTGCGACGCGGGCGGCAGGCCCGTGCCGACCGAAGCGAGCGATGTCGCCGTGGTGGCGGGGAAGCCCGCGGTGATCGGCCGCCCCGTACCGCCGCGCGATGAACTGATCAGCGAGGTCAGAAAGGGCGCCTCGGCCGGGTGGGCGCGCAGCTGCTCCCAGCCCAGGCCGTCGATCAGGAAGACGCAGTTCCGGTCGGCCGGGGCGAGTTCGGGGATGACGGGCGCGAAGCCCTCGACGCCCTGGTGGGAGACGAGCGTGGGCAGCAGGTCGGCGAGCGAGCCCACGCCGTACTCGGGCAGGGGGGCGGAGTCGAGGGAGAGCGGCTCTACGTCGTCCCAGGCGGGCAGGGACATCAGCGGGCGGTCTCCGCGGTCGCCTCGGAAAGCGCCTGCGCGAAGGCCAGGGTCTGGCGCACGGCGTCCGGGCCGTCGCCCGCCTCGCTGACACGGAGGCTGAGGTCGTCGGCGGTGGAGCTGCCGGTGTAGCCGTGGTCCGCCTCGCAGTTGGGGTCGCCGCAGGCGGCGGGCTCCAGGTCGATGCGCGACACCGCGCCCCAGCCGATGGTCAGGACGACCTCGCGGGGCAGCGAGCCCGGAACGTACTTCTCGGGATTGGCGACGACACGGCTGACGACGACGGACGAGATCCGGCTGATTTTCACGGACTCCGTGGAGGTCGTCGCGTACGGCGTGGGAGAGGTGCTGTCCGCGGCCTGCTCGTCCGTGTGGCTGACGATGAAGCGGGTGCCGGTCAGGACGAGGACCGTCACGTGCCTGCGCACTTCGTTCGCGTCGAACGTGGTCTCCTGGTGGACCAGGTACGACCCGATGGGATCGCCGCCGATCGCGGCCTCCACCGCCTCGGCCACGAGGGCCGGGTAGTAGCCGCTGCGCTCGATCGCCGCGCGCAGCCCCTGGGTCGTCGTACCGGTCTTTGCCATGCCGTCCATCCTACGACCCGGCGGAGGGCTCACGGTTCCCCACCGGCCGCCTCAGTACCCGGGCAGGGCCCGTGGGCCGAGGTCGCTGCGGGCGGGCGGGGGCGCGAGCCGCACGGAGGCGCCGAGCACGGAGAGGCCGCGCTGGGCGACGACCACGGGTTCCAGGGACACGGCGACCACCTCGGGGTGATCGTCCACGAGGCGCGAGACCCGCTGGAGCAGCTCTTCGAGGGCCGGGGTGTCCACGGGTGCCGAGCCGCGCCAGCCGAAGAGGAGCGGGGCGGTCCGGATGGACCTGACCAGGGAGCCCGCATCGCGCTCGGTGACGGGGATCAGCCGGTGCCCGGTGTCGCCGAGCAGCTCGGACGCGGCGCCCGCGAGTCCGAACGAGAGCACCGCTCCGGCCGCCGGGTCGATGACCGCGCGGACGACGGTGTCGACGCCGCGGGGTGCCATCGGCTGTACGACGGGGCGCAGCTCGGCGGGCTTGCCGAAGGCGACGGTCAGTTCGGCGTACGCGCGGCGCAGTTGCTCCTCGTCCGCCAGGTCGAGCCGCACGCCGCCGAGGTCGGCGCGGTGGCGCAGGTGCGGGGCCGTGGTCTTGAGGGCCACGGGGTAGCCGAGCGCATGGGCGGCCGCGACGGCCGCGTCCGGGTCGGGCGCGGGCAGGGCCTCTCGTACGTCGATGCCGTACCGCCCGAGCAGTTCGCGGGCGTCGCCCTCGGCGAGGGTGGCGCCGCGGGGATCGCCCTGCTCCACGAGGAGCTCGTCGATCCGCTGGGCCGCGCCGCTCTCGTCGATGTCCTCGTACTCATGGACCTTGCCGGGTTCTTTGGCCTCGCGCCGCCACTGCCCGTACTTGACGGCTTCAGAGAGTGCCCGAACGGCACGCTCGGCGGCGGGGTAGGCGGGGATGCGGTACGTGGGGTCCGTAGCCATTGCTGTGGGCAGGCGTCCCGCAGGGCGGGACGGGTGGGCACAGCCTTCAGCGCCGGGTGCGGGAACAGGGGCGTCAGGGCGAGTACGGGTGGCAGCGGCCAGCGCCTCGGCGAGCCCGCCGAGTTCCACGTGCACCACGGCCACCGGCTTCGCGGGGCACCCCGCGGCGGCAGCCCGCAGGGCAGCAGCCAACTCCTCCCCTTCGGGAGACGCCGTGGCCCCGTCCTCCCCCACCCAGGGGATGGCGGTGACGATCACCGAGTCACAGGCGTCGTCCGACAGAGCGTCCACGAGCGCGGCCCGGAAGTCGTCCGGCGTGGCCCCCGTGGTGAGATCCCGCGGCGGGAGAGGCCGGAGCCCGTCGGCGACACACGCGTCGTACGTGAGAAGCCCGAGCGACTCGGAGTTGCCGAGGATGGCGACCCGAGGCCCGCCCGGCAACGGCTGCCCCGCGAGCAGCAGCCCCGCATCCACCATCTCGGTGACGGTGTCGACCCGGATGACCCCTGCCTGGCGCAGCAGCGCCGACACCGTGGCATGCGGAAGCCGCGTGGCCTGCACGGCGTGCCCCGTGGGCGCGATCCCGCTGTGCTTCGCCCCCTGCACCACGACCAGCGGCTTCGCCGTCGCCGCGCGCCGGGCGAGCCGCGTGAACTTGCGCGGGTTGCCGATGGATTCGAGGTACATCAGGGCGACATCGGTGTCGGGGTCCTCGTACCAGTACTGGAGCACGTCGTTGCCGGACACATCGGCGCGGTTGCCCGCGCTCACGAAGGTCGAAAGGCCCGCACCGCGCCGGTGGAGCCCGGAGAGCAGCGCGATGCCGATCGCGCCGGACTGGGTGAAGAGGCCGATCCGCCCGCGCTCGGGCGGATGCGGGGCCAGCGAGGCGTTGAGCCGCACGTCCGGCGACGTGTTGATGACCCCGAAGGCGTTCGGGCCGAGGATGCGCGTGCCGTACGACCGCGCCTGGCGCACCAGTTCGCGCTGCCGCTCACGCCCTTCGGGACCGCTCTCCGCGTATCCGGCGGAGATCACCACGAGCCCGAGCACCCCGCGCTCACCGCACTCGGCGACGGCCTGCGGCACCCGCTCGGCGGGCACGGTCACGACGGCCAGCTCGACGCTCTCGTCGATGTCCCGCACGGAGCGGTAGGCGGGCACCCCGTCGACCTCGCCCCCCTCATCGAACGCGCTGTTCACCGCGTACAGGCGCCCCGTGAAGCCCGCCTCGCGCAGATTGCGAAGGACGCTGCGCCCCACGCCGCCCGGCGTACGCCCGACGCCGATCACGGCGACCGACTTCGGCGTCAGCAGCCGCTGCACGGACCGCGCCTCGGCCCGCTGCTCACGGGCGCGCTGCACGGCGAGCGAGCGGTCGGTCGGCTCCAGATCGAATTCGAGCCGTACGACGCCGTCCTCGAAGCTGCGTTTCTGCTGGTAGCCCGCGTCCGTGAACACCTTGATCATCTTGGTGTTGGCGGGAAGGACCTCGGCGGCGAAGCGGCGGATGCCGCGCTCCCTGGCGACGGCCGCGATGTGTTCGAGGAGGGTGGAGGCGACGCCCCGGCCCTGGTGGGCGTCCTGCACGAGGAAGGCGACCTCGGCCTCGTCGGCGGGCGCGCTCGCGGACATGCCGCGGGAGTCGATGCGGTCGAAGCGCACGGTGGCGATGAACTCGCCGCCCACGGTGGCCGCCAGACCCACACGGTCCACCTGGTCGTGATGGGTGAAGCGGTGGACGTCCTTGGCGGACAGGCGCGGGTAGGGGGCGAAGAAGCGGTAGTACTTCGACTCGTCCGAGACCTGCTCGTAGAAGCTGACCAGGCGGTCCGCGTCCTCGGCCGTGATGGGCCTGATCCGCGCGGTGCCTCCGTCCCGCAGGACGACATCGGCTTCCCAGTGGGAGGGATATGCCTGCCGGTCCGACGGGGTCTGCATGAGGCCCAGGGTACGGGTCGCGGGGGCGCCTCGGCCGGGGCAGGCTAGGAGTCGTCGAAGGGCGGGACGCGGGCCCGCGGCACGAGGACGTACGGTCGACGGAGCAGGGGCCGTCGGTCGACACCGTACGGACGACGGCCGACGGAGCACGCGTGACGGCATGAGACACTGGTCTAGACAAGTGTGAGACACCTGGAAGGGCAGCAACACATGGCTGAGCGCCGCGTCAACGTCGGCTGGGCCGAGGGCCTTCACGCCCGACCCGCCTCCATCTTCGTCCGCGCGGCCACCGCCGCCGGCGTCCCCGTGACGATCGCCAAGGCTGACGGCAACCCCGTGAACGCCGCCTCCATGCTCGCGGTGCTCGGTCTGGGCGCGCAGGGCGGCGAGGAGATCGTGCTCGCCTCCGACGCCGAGGGCGCGGACGCCGCTCTCGACCGTCTGGCGAAGCTGGTCGCGGACGGTCTCGAGGAGCTCCCCGAGACCGTCTAGTAAAGACTGGTACTCATACGCCGAAGGGCCCGCCCGAAACAGGG
>NZ_JBHTSF010000264.1:0-8014 GCF_042795295.1 Streptomyces sp. NPDC056486 | reverse complement strand
TGCCGGTTCCGGCATGGGCCCTCGGCTTTTGATACGACACCCCGGGGCGGTACGGTCGGCGGTCGGAAGTCATGTGGAGAAAGGGCGTCGATGGCCATTGCCAAGGCCGAGCGGCTGATGAACCTGGCGCTGTGTCTGCTCGGGACACGGCGGCCGCTCAGCAAGCGCGAGCTGCGCGAGTCCATCGAGGCCTATCTGGAGGCGGGGTCCGACGACTCCTTCAACCGGATGTTCGAGCGCGACAAGGACGATCTGCGCGAACTCGGCCTGGTCATCGAGACGGTGGAGAACCTCGACGGCGAGGTGGGCTATCTCGCGCGCCGCGACAGCAACCGCCTGCCGCCCATCACCATCGACGCCGAGGAAGCCGCCGCGCTCGGCCTCGCGGCCAAGGTCTGGCAGCAGGCCCGCCTCGCCGGAGCCGCCAGCGGCGCCCTGCAGAAGCTGCGCGCCGCCGGACTGCCCGAGGAACTCGACCCGTACGAGGCGCACAGCGCCCTCGAGCCGCGCATCCCCGTGCACGAGGCGTCCTTCGAGCCGCTGATGCTGGCCTGCCGCGACCGCCGCCCCGTCGTCTTCGACTACCGCAAGGCCACCGCGGCCCGCCCCGAGCCCCGCCACGTCGAGCCGTGGGCGCTCGAATGCTGGCGCGGCCACTGGTACCTCGCGGGCTGGGACCGCGACCGCGGCGCCGAGCGGGTCTTCAGGCTCTCCCGCATCACCGGGAAGGTCCGCGCCCGCGCCGGCAAGTTCACCGCCGACATCCCCGATGTGGTCACGGTGCGCGAGACGGTCGCGAGCTGGGCGGGGGAGAGCGCGGACCGCTCCGCGCTGATCAGGCTGCGTAAGGGCGCGGGCTATCCGCTGCGCGCCAAGGCCGCCCACATACGTGAAGTGGCCGAGGGGTGGGACGAGTTGGAGATTCCGTACGGGCACGGGCTCGACGCCTGGCTTGTGGAGTTCGGGCCCGATGTGGTGGTCCTGGAGCCCGCCGAGCTGCGGGCCGACGTAGTGGACCGGCTGCGCGCCGTGGCCAAGGGTTGAGGGGACGTACGACCATGGCCTCGAACGCCATCGACCAGACCCGCCGGATGCTCTCCCTGGTGACCTATCTGCGCGAGCGACCGGGCGCCCACGTCAGTGACGTGGCCCGCGCCTTCGGGATCACCGAGGACGAGCTGATCTCCGACCTGGACGTGCTGCCGCTGTGCGGGACCAGCTTCCGCGGCGGTGACCTCCTGGACATCGACACCGACGGCGACCGCATCTGGTGGCACAACCCCGACGACGTGGCGGCCCCCCTGCGGCTCGCCGCCGACGAGGCCACCGCGCTCCTGGTGGCCGCCCGCGCGGTCTCCACCCTCCCCGGGCTGCGCGAGAGCGACCGGCAGGCGCTCCTTCGCGCCACCGCGAAGCTGGAGGCGGCGGCCGGTGAGAACGCGGGCGCCAGCGCGCGGCTCTCGGTGACCTTCGAGTCCGAGGGCGGTGTCTTCGCCGAGGTCGACCGTGCCATCTCCGAGCGGCGCCGGCTCTGGCTGCGCTACTACTCGCCCGCGCGCGACGAGCTCACCGAGCGCGAGGTCGACCCGATCCGGCTCTTCGCCGTCGGGCACACGTACATGGAGGCGTGGTGCTACCTCTCCGAGGCGCGCCGCACCTTCCGCCTCGACCGGGTGGCCGAGATCAAGATCCTGGACGAGCCGTCGTCGCCGCCCGAGGTCGAACTGCGTGATCTCTCCGAGGGGCTCGTGCAGCCCGCGGCCGAGGACCCCGAGGTGGTCGTCGAGGTCGGGCCCGGCGGCCGCTGGGTCGCCGAGTACTACCCGCACGACAGCGCCGATGAACTTCCCGACGGCGGCCTACGGATCACGTTGCGCACCCCGGACCCCACCTCGCTGCGCAGGCTCGCGCTGCGGCTCGGCGGGGACGGGCACATCGTCTCCCCGGCGGATCTCGCGGACAGCGCACGCCAGGCGGCGCGCGAGGCGCTGGCGGCCTATGACGAGCACGACAAGCACCCCGGCGGGTCGTACGGCAGGCAGGAGCAAGGGCGTTGAACACAAGCATCTTGTCCGAGATTCCCGGAATGTCGAGAATCGCCCCTGTGCTCTTCAAGGCGGCCTGCCCCGACTGCCGAGCCCGCTTCGAACTCTCCGCAGGCTCCCTGCGGTTGGCCATCGGCGCCTCGGCGCGCACCACCTTCTACTCGTTCACGTGCCCCGAGTGCGGCACCGCGGTGCGCAAGCCCGCGGGCGAGCGCATCGTCGAACTGCTCACCGGCGGCGGGGTGCGGACGCTGCGTCTGCACTCGACCGTCTAGGCTCGGCGCATGTTCTGGGCGATGCTGGCGATTGCCGCGGGGTTCTGTGGCCTCGCCGTGCTCGGCGTACTGGCGATTCGGGTCTTCATCGAGGCGCAGCGCCTCAGCAGTCAAGTGACGCAGACCACACAGCGGATCAATCGCGCCGCGGAGGATCTTGAGGCGGCTGCGACAGGTGTGGCCCGTGCGAGCCGAGACACCCTCTAGAACCTGTGAATCCTGTCGGTGCGGCTGAGGCGCGTATCGACCCCGCGGCCTGTCAACTTCCCATGTCCGGCGGGTACGCTGCTTCAGTGGCCCGGAGTGCGAGGCGCGGGCCGCAACTGGGAGTACGCACAGGGATTGCCCTGCGTTCACCCCTGAGCGTTACGATCGCTGCCAGCACGGTGGTCGGACAGCCAAGTCCGGCCTGTCCGGCAGCCCCGCCCCTGCCGCCTCGGTGAGAAGGTAAAGACCTATGTTCGGAAAGATCGGCGCCCCCGAGATCATTCTCATTCTCGTCGTCATCGTTCTCCTGTTCGGCGCGAAGAAGCTTCCCGACATGGCCCGGTCGCTCGGCAAGTCCGCGCGCATCCTCAAGAGCGAGGCCAAGGCGATGAAGACGGACGGCAAGAAGGACGAAGCCGCCCCGGCCGACCCGCCCAGCGACCCTTCCGCCGCTCAGCCGCGCACGATCCAGGCCGCGCCCGGCGACGTGACCAGCTCCCGTCCGGTCACCGAGCCCACCGACAGCACGACTAAGCGCTGATCCAAGGCCGGCGACGGCCGGCCTGCCGCACGAGATGAGGACGTGGGTTGCTCAAGTCTGCCCGCAAGAAGGAACAGGATCCCGAGGGGCGGATGCCGCTTGCGGAGCACCTGCGCGAGCTCCGCAACCGGCTCGCGAAGGCCGTGCTGGCCATCATCGTCGTCGCGATCGTCGCTGCCTTCTTCTACAAGGACATCATCGAGTTCTTCACGAACCCGATCCTGAACTCCGTGGGGTGCGAGACCAGCTTCGCCGAGCTGGCAAAGCAGGAAGACGGCACGTGCGCGCGCATCGTGCTGAACGGTCTGCTCACGCCGTTCACGCTCGCGCTGAAGATCTCCCTGATGGCCGGCGTGGTGCTCGCGTCGCCGATCTGGCTCTACCAGCTGTGGGCCTTCGTCGCCCCCGGACTGCACAAGAGCGAGAAGAAGTATGCCTACGGGTTCGTGGCCGCCGGTTTCCCCCTGTTCCTGGGCGGCGGGTTCTTCGCCTACAAGACGCTGCCGACGATGGCGCGGGTGCTGCTCGAATTCTCGCCCGGCGGGATCGACAACCAGCTGCCCCTTGACGAGCTGATCGACCTGGTCACCCGCATGGTGATCGTCTTCGGCCTCTCCTTCGAGCTGCCGCTGCTCCTGGTGATGCTGAACCTCACCGGGGTGCTCACCGGCAAGCGCATGCTCGGCTGGTGGCGCGCGATGATCATGGGCATCACGGTCTTCGCGGCCGTGGCGACGCCCAGCACGGACCCGCTGACCATGATCGCCCTCGCCGGACCGATCTGGGTGCTCTACTTCGCGGCCACCGCCTTCTCGATCCTCAATGACCGACGCAAGGCAAAGATCGAGGCTGCCGGACCCGATGACGACGAGGCGTCCGACCTCGACCTCACCCCCGAGGGCGTCGGCGAGATCGAGCCCGTGTCCGCGAACCGTGCGCTGCCCGAGCAGGCGAGCGGCGACAGCGCGAACCGAGATCGGGTAAACGGTTTCGACGACGTGACCTGATCTTGTAAGGTCCTCCCTCAAACTCCGTCCGGGGGGACCTTCAGTGACCAGCGAGATCACTCTCTTCGTCAATCCCACCGCGGGCCGCGGCCGGGGCGCCCACGCGGCGCAGCCGGCCGCTTCCGCGTTGCGGGCAGCGGGCTACTCCGTGCGCACGGTCATCGGCGAGGACGCCGGCGACGCGCTGCGCCGGGCCCGTGACGCCGTAGGTGCCGGTACGGGCGCGCTGATCGCCGTCGGCGGTGACGGCATGGCGAGCCTCGCGCTGCAGGCCGTCGCGCAGACGCCGACCCCCTTGGGCGTGATCGCCGTCGGCACCGGCAACGACTTCGCGCGCGCCCTCGGCCTTCCGGTGCGCGACCCGGCCGCCGCGGGCGCGGCCATCGCCGACGCGCTCGACGCGGGGCGCGCGCGGGACGTCGACCTGGGGCGGGTGGGCAAGACGTGGTTCGGCACCGTGCTCGCCTCCGGCTTCGACTCGCGGGTCAACGACCGGGGCAACCGGATGCGCTGGCCCACAGGGCGCTTCAAGTACGACCTGGCGATGGTCGCCGAGCTGGCCGCCTTCCGGACCGTCCGGTACCGGATCACGCTGGACGACGGCCGGGCCCACGAGGTCGACGCGACGCTCGTGGCCGTGGGGAACGGACCCTCGTACGGCGGGGGCATGAAGATCTGCGCGCGGGCCGACATGAGCGACGGCCTCTTCGACGTCACGGTCGTCGGCGACTGCAGCCGTACGACGCTCCTCAAGGTCTTCCCGCGGGTCTACAAGGGCACGCACCTGGACCATCCCAAGGTCACCGTCTTCCGGGCCGCGAAGGTGGAGCTCGCCGCATCGGGCGTCACCGGGTACGCGGACGGGGAGCAGCTCGGCGGGCTGCCGCTGACGGCGGAGTGCGTGCCGGGGGCCGTGCGGGTGCTCGGGCCCTAGGACCCCAGGGCTCAAGGAGTCGCAGGCACCCCAAGACGGATAATGATCGTCCGTTGTCAGTGGTGGCCGGTAGTCTCGAAAGCACGATGACAGAGGACCTCTCACCGGCCGAGCGGTACGCGGCGGCGCGCGAGCGCGCTGTCGAGCAGGCCACCGCACTCGCTGGCTTCCGCGAGATGTACGAATTCGGCCTCGACCCCTTCCAGATCGAGTCCTGTCAGGCGCTCGAGGCGGGCAAGGGTGTGCTCGTGGCCGCCCCCACGGGTTCGGGCAAGACGATCGTCGGCGAGTTCGCCGTGCACCTGGCCCTGATGCAGGGCAAGAAATGCTTCTACACGACGCCCATCAAGGCGCTCTCCAACCAGAAGTACGCCGACCTCTCCAAGAGATACGGCGCGGACAAGGTCGGTCTGCTGACCGGCGACAACAGCGTCAACTCCGATGCTCCGGTGGTCGTGATGACCACCGAGGTGCTGCGGAACATGCTGTATTCGGGCTCGCAGTCGCTGCTCAACCTCGGCTACGTGGTGATGGACGAGGTGCACTACCTCTCCGACCGCTTCCGTGGCGCAGTCTGGGAAGAGGTGATCATCCACCTCCAGGAGTCGGTGACGCTGGTCTCCCTCTCGGCGACCGTCTCGAACGCGGAGGAGTTCGGCGACTGGCTCGACACCGTGCGCGGCGACACCCAGGTGATCGTCTCGGAGCACCGGCCCGTGCCGCTGTTCCAGCACGTCCTGGCCGGGCGCCGGATGTACGACCTCTTCGAGGAGGGGGAGGGCCAGCGAAAGGCCGTCAACCCCGACCTCACGCGCATGGCGCGGATGGAGGCCAGCCGTTCGTACAACCCGCGTGATCGCCGCAAGGGCAAGATGATCCGCGAGGCCGACCGGGAGCGCGAGCGCAGACAGCGGTCGCGGATCTGGACGCCGGGCCGGCCCGAGGTCATCGACAGGCTCGACTCCGAAGGTCTCCTTCCCGCGATCACGTTCATCTTCAGCCGCGCGGCCTGCGAGGCCGCCGTGCAGCAGTGCCTGCACGCGGGACTGAGGCTGAACGACGAGGACGCGCGGGCACAGGTCCGCGAGATCGTCGAGGAGCGCACGGCCGCCATCCCGGACGAGGACCTGCACGTCCTTGGTTACTACGAATGGCTGGAAGGCCTGGAGCGCGGCATCGCCGCGCACCACGCGGGCATGCTGCCGACCTTCAAGGAGGTCGTCGAGGAGCTCTTCGTCCGCGGGCTCGTGCGCGCGGTCTTCGCCACCGAGACCCTCGCGCTCGGCATCAACATGCCCGCGCGCAGTGTGGTGTTGGAGAAGCTCGTCAAGTGGAACGGCGAGCAGCACGCGGACATCACACCCGGTGAGTACACGCAGCTGACCGGCCGTGCCGGGCGGCGCGGCATCGACGTCGAGGGCCATGCCGTGGTCCTGTGGCAGCGCGCCATGAGCCCGGAGCACCTCGCGGGGCTCGCCGGCACGCGTACGTACCCGCTGCGGTCCAGCTTCAAGCCGTCGTACAACATGGCGGTGAACCTGGTCGACCAGTTCGGGCGGCACCGCTCGCGTGAGCTCCTGGAGACGTCCTTCGCGCAGTTCCAGGCCGACAAGTCGGTCGTCGGGATCTCCCGCCAGGTGCAGAAGAACGAAGAGGGACTTGAGGGCTACAAGACCTCGATGACCTGCCACTTGGGCGACTTCGACGAGTACGCACGCCTGCGCCGCGAGCTGAAGGACCGGGAGACCGAGCTCGCCAAGCAGGGTGCCAACCAGCGCAGGGTGGCCGCCGCCGCGGCGCTGGAGAAGCTCAAGCCCGGCGACGTCATCCATGTGCCGACCGGGAAGTACGCGGGCCTCGCGCTCGTCCTGGATCCGGGGATCCCCGCGGGGCGGGTCAACGGCCACCGCGGCTTCGAGCACCAGGACGGGCCAAGGCCCCTGGTCCTCACCGCCGAGCGGCAGGTCAAGCGGCTCGCCTCGATGGACTTCCCGGTGCCGGTCGAGGCCCTGGAGCGGATGCGTATCCCGAAGTCGTTCAACGCGCGCTCGCCGCAGTCGCGCAGGGACCTGGCGTCCGCGCTGCGCACGAAGGCCGGGCACATCGTCCCGGAGCGCCATCGCAAGGGGCGCGCGGCCGCCGCCGACGACCGTGAGATCGCCCGGCTCCGTACGGAACTGCGGGCGCACCCCTGCCACGGGTGCGACGAGCGGGAGGACCACGCGCGGTGGGCCGAGCGCTACTACCGCCTGCGGCGGGACACCGTGCAGCTGGAGCGGCGCATCGAGGGGCGCACGAACACCATCGCGCGGACCTTCGACCGGATCGTCGCGCTCCTTACCGAGATGGACTACCTGCGCGGTGACGAGGTCACCGAGCACGGCAAGCGGCTCGCCCGGCTCTATGGAGAGCTGGACCTCCTTGCGAGCGAATGCCTGCGCGAGGGTGTGTGGGAGGGGCTCAGTCCGGCCGAACTGGCCGCGTGCGTCTCGGCGTTGGTGTTCGAGGCCCGGATGGCGGACGACGCGCTGGCCCCCAAGCTGCCCTCCGGGAAGGTGAAGGCATCCCTCGGCGAGATGGTGCGGATCTGGGGGCGGCTCGACGCCCTCGAGGAAGAGTTCAAGATCAACCAGGCGGAAGGGGTCGGGCAGCGGGAGCCGGACCTCGGCTTCGCCTGGGCGGCGTACATGTGGGCGTCGGACAAGGGCCTCGACGAAGTGCTTCGGGAGGTCGAGATGCCTGCGGGGGACTTCGTCCGGTGGTGCAAGCAGGTGATCGATGTCCTGGGGCAGATTTCGGCGGCGGCTCCCCGCGAAGGGTCGACCGTGGCCAAGAACGCCCGTAAGGCCGTGGATCAGCTGCTGCGCGGGGTTGTGGCGTACAGCTCGGTCGGCTGACGGTGGGTAGTGGGGGGGGGGGGGGGGGCCCGGGGGGGGTCCGCGACCCCCCCCCCCCCCCCCCCCGCCCCCCACACCCCCCCCACCCACCCCCCCCCCCCCCGGCCA
>NZ_JBHTSF010000263.1:0-8139 GCF_042795295.1 Streptomyces sp. NPDC056486 | reverse complement strand
CCCTTCATGGGATTCAGCCCGGCCGGCGTTTGAGGCCATCTTGTACGGGGTCCAGGGGGCTCAGAAGAACACGGACCGCCGCTGCACAAGCAGCTTGTACAACGTGTGCTGAATCTGCTCCCGCACCTGATCGGTCAGGTTGAACATCAGCATCGGATCCTCGGCCGCCTCCGGCGGATACCCGTCCGTGGGAATCGGCTCCCCGAACTGAATCGTCCACTTCGTGGGCAACGGCAACGCCCCAAGGGGCCCGAGCCAAGGGAACGTGGGCGTGATCGGGAAGTACGGGATGCCGAGCACCCGCGCCAACGTCTTCGCGTTCCCGATCATGGGGTAGATCTCCTCCGCCCCCACGATCGAGCAGGGCACGATCGGCGTCCCCGCCCGCAACGCGGTGGAGACGAACCCACCCCGCCCGAACCGCTGCAACTTGTAGCGCTCGCTGAACGGCTTCCCGATGCCCTTGAACCCCTCCGGCATCACCCCGACCAGCTCACCCCGCTCGAGCAGCCGCTCGGCATCCTCGGCGCACGCCAACGTGTGCCCCGCCTTGCGCGCCAGCTCATTGACCACCGGCAGCATGAAGACGAGGTCCGCCGCGAGCAGCCGCAGATGCCGCCCCTCGGGGTGGTTGTCGTGCACGGCGACCTGCATCATCAGGCCGTCGAGCGGCAGCGTCCCCGAGTGATTGGAAACGATCAGCGCCCCGCCCTCCGACGGGATGTTCTCGATGCCCTTCACCTCGACACGGAAGTACTTGTCGTACAGCGGCCGCACAAGGGACATCAGGACCTGGTCGGTGAGCTCCTCGTCGTAACCGAAGTCGTCGACCTCGTAGTCACCCGTGAGCCGCCGCCGCAGAAACGCGAGACCACCCGCGATACGCCGCTCCAGGCCACCGCCACCGTCCCGCGGCTGCGGTACGGCCCCGGACCCGGCCCCCGTCCCGGAAGCTCTCTCCCGCGAAGGCTGCGGCTCGGCCTTCTCCACCTGCGGATCCCCATCCTGCTGGCCCGGCATGGCCGTGACCTCACGCACGGCTGCCGGATCGTTCTTGCGCCGGGCCGCGCCCCTGCGCCGCGACGGGCGCTGCGCACCCGCGCGCGACCGGTCGTCATCGAACGGAATGACCTTGGCGTCCGCCATCGTTGACGCTCTCCTCAATTGGCGCTCTGGTTGCCCGCGAAGGGCAGTGTGGCGATCCGGTCGATGGCCCCCGCGACGGCCTGCGGCGGCAGAAGTCCCGGACCCCGACTGCGTACGAAATCCGCGAAGGTCTCCGCGGTCGTGTACTTGGGGCTGAAGCCCAGTGTCTCGCGCATCTGCCGGGTGGCCACGACCCGGCCATGGGTGAGCAGCCTGATCTGCTCGGGCGAGAAGTCCGTCATGCCCAGGGTGCGCAGCGCCTGGCCGACCCAGGTGACCGCGGGCATGAACACCGGCAGCGTCGGACGGCCCAGGCGCCGCGAGCACTGCGAGAGCAGCAGCAGGCCGTCACCCGCGATGTTGAACGTGCCGCTGTTGAGCGTCCCGCGCTCCGGGTCGCGTGCCCCGAGGCGCAGGACCTCGATCGCGTCGTCCTCGTGCACGAACTGCAGCCGCGGGTCGTAGCCGAAGACGGTCGGCAGGACAGGCAGCGAGAAGTACTCGGCGAGCGGGGAGTCCGCGGCGGGTCCCAGGATGTTCGCGAAGCGCAGCACGCAGACCGCCACGTCCGGCCGGCGGCGCGCGAATCCGCGTACGTATCCCTCGACTTCGACGGTGTCCTTGGCGAAGCCACCGCTGGGCAGCGACTTCGGCGGTGTCGTCTCGGTGAAGACCGCGGGGTCGCGCGGCGCGGAGCCGTACACGTTGGTGCTCGACTTCACCACGAGCCGCCTGACCGTCGGCGACTTCTGGCAGGCGCCGAGCAGCTGCATCGTGCCGATGACGTTGGTTTCCTTGAGCGAGCCGCGGTTGCCGCCGGCAAGGGCGGTGCCCGTGACGTCCATGTGCACGACCGTGTCCACGGAGAACTCGGCGAGCACCTTGGCGATCGCGGGCTGCCGGATATCGGCCTGGACGAAGTCGGCGCCGCCCAGATGATGCTCAGGAGGGACCGCGTCGACGGCGACCACCCGGTCGACCTCGGGGTCCCGCAACGCGCGTCGGACGAACCGCCCGCCCAGTTGGCGGGCCACCCCGGTCACGAGCACGACCTTGCCCAAGATCAGCGCCTGCCTTCCCCAGCCCTCGAAGTCCTGCCGCGCCCCATCATGTCCCTCCTGGCACACGCTAGCGGGTCGATGTTGCGCTGTGATGACCGCCCGATGCAGGAAGTGACGACAGCCACGACACACGCGCACGGACCTGGCCCTATGCCCAGACCAGGACGTACGCCGGATCGGGACGCACATCCTGCCCAGAGCGTACGTTCGAAACAAGCCCCCGGGCGGTCCGGTACAGCCCGAAAACCGGCCGGAAGACGCCCCGGCGGGTACCCGGAAACACCGAAGCCCTCCCGTCGGATGACGGGAGGGCTTCGGGACGCGCAGTCCAGCTGTCGCTTACTTCTTGTTACGACGCTGAACGCGGGTGCGCTTCAGCAGCTTGCGGTGCTTCTTCTTGGCCATCCGCTTACGCCGCTTCTTGATAACAGAGCCCACGACTACCCTCGCTCACTTCTCATCACTCGGTGCGGGGCAGCTGTCTGGGCCCACACGACCTACGTCGGCCCTAGCCTACCCGCCCCTGGGTGAGGGACGTAATCGAGGGCGATCGATCGACTCCGATCAGCCCGCCTCGACTCCTACATAGGACTCGCGGAGGTACTCGTGAACCGCCTGCTCCGGAACCCGGAAGGACCTTCCGACCCGGATGGCGGGCAGATGACCGCTGTGCACCAAGCGGTACACGGTCATCTTGGACACTCGCATCACCGAGGCGACTTCCGCCACGGTCAAAAACTGAACCTCGTTCAGCGGCCTCTGGTCTGCAGCCATGACACCCCACCTGAACCTTCCGCACATGACGGGCACCGGCTTCCCCTTCCGGTGACTCTTCGTCTCTGCGCGCTCACTCCCCAGACTAGGGGCGGATGATGCGAGTGGGGAAGAGGAGTAGCGATCGGCCGCCTACTGTGACAGACACGCTCGATTGAGTACATAGCGAGTAAGCGGTCGGTAGTAATCAGACCGCACAGCGTCATCAAGCGGAACGACGACGGACACCTGCCCCTCGGCCTCTCCGACGAACAGCGCGGGATCATCCGTATCCGCCAGACCGATCGCCTCGAACCCCAGCTGACCTGCCCCGCACACCCATCCGTGGTCCCCGATGACAAGCTCGGGAAGCGGTCCTTCAGCCTCCGCCGCGGCCGCGAGCGCGGCTCGAACCGGGAGTGGGGAATGGGTGTGTGCGCCGGTCTCACTCCCGGTCGGACGTGCGCCGGGTTCCCGCACCAGCGCGACTCCTTGTACGTAGTCAAGGTTGTACGTGCGTAGACCGAACCGGGTCGTTATGTCGACACTGTCGCCCTGCGCAGGGGTGAGAACGGTGCACCCGGCCGCCGACAAAGCGTCCGCCAGCGCGGCGTAGAAGCCGAGTAGCCGGTGCGGATGTCCCGTCCCGAAGAGCACGGGAAGCCGCCTTCGGGCCGCGCCCGAGAGCCTTTCGGCGAAGGCGTCGAGCGCCGCCAACGTCCGCTCCGGGTCGATGACATCGGCCCCCTGGGTGTGCCGCGGGTCGGCGGACACCCCGCACTTGTCCGCCATGAGCCCCAGCAAGTCACCGGAGCCCCAACTCCACTCGGGATCGAGCCCGAGGAGTATCCGCGGGTCACGGGCCGCGAAGAGCCGATAGCTCCGCAGGCTCTCTTCTCTCGTGGTGGCCACGGGCCCGGCAAGGCGGGCAGCCAACAGATGCGCACGCAACGCTCCGGTGCTCAACACGCTGTGAGCGTGCCGCAGAGAACTGCCCGGCGCCCCCAAAACCCCGGAAATCCCCCACAGTTGGGCTAACGGGGCTACGGCTGTTCAGCCCGGCCGGCGTTTGAGGCCATCTTTGTGGGGGTCAGGTCCCTCTACGGCAACAACCCCCGCAACGGGAACGCCGCCCGCCGAGCCGCGACCACAGCCTGATCAAGCCGATCAGCAGGGTCGTATCCCTCGGACCAGTCCGCCCAGGTGACAGGCCACCGACCGTCACTCATCCGCGCAGGCGCCAACTGCCGAGTACGCGCGAAGACTTCCTGCCGCCAGGCCTCAGGAATGTCCGCCGAAGGCAGCACCTCCCGCCCCGCGGCAATAGCGGTCAGATGCGTCCACGATCTCGGGACGACATCCACCACGGCATACCCACCCCCACCCAGAGCGACCCACCGCCCATCGGCGTACGAGTGCGCCAACTCATGGCAGGCCACCTGCACGGCCCGCTGCGCATCGAGCGAAACAGCAAGGTGAGCGAGCGGATCCTCGAAGTGCGTGTCGGCCCCGTGCTGCGAGACAAGCACCTGCGGCCGGAAGTCCGCGAGCAGCTCGGGCACCACGGCATGGAACGCCCGAAGCCACCCCGCGTCCCCGGTCCCCGCGGGCAGCGCGACATTGACGGCCGAGCCCTCCGCCACGGAGGCCGCACCCGTCTCCTCGGGCCACCCGGTCTGCGGAAACAGCGTCCGCGGATGCTCGTGCAGCGAGATCGTCAGAACCCGCGGATCGTCCCAGAAGGCCGCCTGCACCCCGTCCCCGTGATGCACGTCCACATCCACGTACACGACCCGCTCGGCACCCAGTTCGAGCAGCCGCGCGATGGCGAGCGCGGCGTCGTTGTAGATACAGAACCCCGAAGCGGACCCCGGCATCGCATGGTGCAGCCCGCCCGCGAAGTTCACCGCGTGCAGCGCTTCCCCGCGCCACACCGCCTCGGCCGCTCCCACCGACTGCCCGGCGATCAGCGCCGACACCTCGTGCATTCCCGCGAAGGCGGGATCATCAACGGTCCCCAGGCCATAGCTGCCGTCCGCCGACGCAGGATCGGCCGACGCGGCCTTGACCGCCTCCACATAGTCCTCGCGGTGCACCAGCCGCAGCGTCGAGTCACCGGCACGCTTGGCCGCGACCACATCCACCTCGCGGTCGAGCCCGAAGGCACCGACCAGGCTTCTGGTCAGCGCGAGCCTGACCGGGTCCATAGGGTGCTCAGGACCGAAGTCATAGCCCGTTACTGCCTCGTCCCACATCAGCTGTGCGCGCCCGCTCATGCCCGTCACCGTATCGGTCCGCTCCGGGGGCGAAAGAACGGGCATACAACAAGGTCATGAGCACCAACACCATGGGGACGAGCATCGCCGCACGGTAGTTCCAGGCGTCCCCGAGCGCGCCCACAAGGGGCGAACCGATCAAGAACCCCACGTAGTTGAAGATATTGAGCCGCGCGACAGCGGCATCCGACGCCCCGGGAAAGAGCCGCCCCGCCGCGGCGAAGGTCTGCGGAACGATCACACAGAGACCGAGCCCGAGCACCGTGAAGCCCAGAATCCCGGTCCACGCCCCGGGCGCAGCCGCGACGACCGCGAACCCCAGTGCGGCCACCACGGACCCCACCCGCACCACCGCCACGGCCCCGAACCGCCGCACGCCCAGGTCCCCGAGCCCCCGCCCCAGCAGAGTCATGACCATGTAGACGTTGTAGGGGACGGTCGAGACCTCCTCCGAACTCCCGAGCACGTCCTGCAGATACTTCGCGCTCCAGTTGGAGACAGTCGAGTCCCCGATGTACGCGAAGGTCATCACCAGGCAGAGCGGCAGAAGCAACTTGAAGACGACGGTCCCGCCCTGCCCCGCACCGCCGTCACCGTCCTCAACACTGGAGGACCCGGCATCGACGTACCACCGACTCCCCACCAACGCGGTCGGAAGGAGCACCACGACCACCGGCAGATACGACACGAAGAGCGAAAGATCCCAGTGCGCCCCCGCCCACGCGATCGACGCCCCCGCGATCCCGCCCAGGCTGTACGCCGCGTGAAACCCCAGCATGATGCTGCGCCCGTACGTCCGCTGCAGACTCACCCCGAGCATGTTCATGGAAGCGTCGAGCGCCCCCACGGACAGCCCGAACGATCCCAGCGCCACGGCCACCTGCCACAGCGCGTCACCCGCGCCGACCCCGAGCAGCGCCAGGAGCACCACGGGCTGCGCCCACCGCAGCACACGGCTGGGCGGCACCCGCTTGACCAGCCACTCCGTACCCACGCTCCCGACGCCGGCAAGGATCGGCACGGCGGCCAGGAAGACGGGCAGCAGGCCGTCGGATATCCCGTACTGGTCCTGAATGGCGGGGATCCGCGTCACCAGCAACGCGAAGGTGACGCCCTGCACCAGGAAGCTGAACGCCAAAGAGGCCCTGCCGCGCCGCAGCTCATCTGTCATGGCTGCAGAGCGTAGGACCCCTGACTACCGGTGGGTAGATAGATCACCCATTCAATTTCCTACGCCTCCCCCGCAAGGGAGGCGCAAGTCAGGCCCCCCGTCACCGCCCGAGCGCGGCAACCTCCTCGCTCACCTTCTCCTCCATCGGACCGACGACCAGGCGACCGCTCACCAGGACCGTCGCCGTGATGGTGACCCCGGCAATCGCGCCGCCGAGCCACACCATGGTGTCGACGGGCAGCGTGTAGGCCCCCACGACCCGCACCAGGGCCTCACCGAACAGCGCCACACCCCACATCACCGAGAACATCCGCTCCATCCCCGCGAACCGCCCCCGCTCGGCGATCAGCCGCTCCCACACCGCGGTCCGCGCCGCATTCCCCTTGGTCACCCAGGGCCTGAGCCCGGCGGTCATCAACGGCCGCCCGGCGCCGACGGACAGCAGCACGGCGATACCGATCGTCGCGGTGATCCCGCTGTCCTTGGCGAGCATCAGCCGCGGATCACCGGCAAGCAGACTGAGCAGCAGCCCGACGAGGTTGGCGGCCAGGATGAGCGCCGCGAGCCCGTTGACCCGCCGGTCCTTGACCACGCTCCACGCCGTCCGCCCCGCGGGCACCACACTGCTCCAGGCGAGCGCCGCCATCGTGCCCATGCCGAAGCCCTTGCTGAGCAGGTAGTACGAGGCTGTGGGCACCGCCGCGTCAAGCACGAGCGGCTTCAGCGACTCCCAGCGCGACTGCCGGGCGGAAGCTGTGCCCGTCGTGCTGGTGGCGGTACTGGTGGGGGTGGTGGCGAGCTGGCTCATGGTGATTGGTCCTCCGTCGTCCCTGTCACTGAGTGCGTCGCGTTCGTTCTCGACGTACTCAGCTTCGCCGCGAGCACCCATCGGCCGACAGAAACGATCGTCCGGACCTGGCAGTGACAAATGTCAGCCCGAACCCCAGGACCGCGTCATACCAGCAGGTCAGCCAACTCCCCCATGTCCCCGAAGAGTTCAGTGGCCCCCGAGAGCCGCTCCGCCGGCGTCATGGCGGTGAACCCGTAGACGTCCATCCCCGCCGCCACAGCGGCCCGCACGCCCAACGGGCTGTCCTCGATCACCACACACTTCTCGGGCGCCACCCCCATCCGCTCGGCGGCGTACAGAAAGAGATCCGGCGCCGGCTTCCCCCGCCCCACATCCTCGGAGCTGAAGATCCGCTCATCGTCGAACCACCGATCGAGCCCGGTCCGCCGATGCCCGACCCGAATCCGCTCATGGCTCCCGGACGAGGCCAGGCAGTAAGGCACCCCATCGGCGACCAGCTTCTCCAGTACGCCGACGGCACCCGCCACGGGCTCAAGCTCCCGCTCGAAGGCAGCGAAGACACGAGCGTGGAAGGTCACATCAAAGTCCCCGGGCAACCGCTGCCCACTGCGCTCAAGAACGAGGTCGTGTACGCGATGGACGGCGGCCCCCATGTAGTCACGCAGGGAGTCCTCATACGTGGTGGGGTGCCCGAGCTCGGTCAGATAGGCGGCAAGGATCGTATTGGAAAGCGGCTCGCTGTCCACGAGAACGCCGTCATTGTCGAAGATGACCAGGTCGTATCGCATAACTCGACCCTAAACACAGAAAAGCCCCCTTGCGGGGGCCTGGAACGCAGAAAACCCCCGCACCCAGAGGGTGCGGGGGTTTCCCGTTAATAATAGTTCGGCGGCGTCCTACTCTCCCACAGGGTCCCCCCTG
>NZ_JBHTSF010000262.1:0-8161 GCF_042795295.1 Streptomyces sp. NPDC056486 | reverse complement strand
CCGGGGGCCGATTTTTGGGGGTTCCCACTCCCCCGTGTCCCCGCGGGGCGCCCCGGCGGGTTTGGCGGGGGGGGGTTTTGGGGGTTTCGGTGCGGGGGCCCCCCGGAACCACTCGGTTCCGGGCGCCCCCATTTTCGTACGTAACATCTGGGCGCCGCCGAGCGTGTCTAGGTCAGAAGCGGAACCTAGGGACGGACGGGGGACGATGACGACACGGCCGGAAGCTGTGGACCGAGCCGCGGATCGCGCCGCGGAGTTCGACGCGTTCTACGCCGCCACGGCCAAGAGATTGGTCGCCACGGTCTATGCGATGACCGGCGATCTGGCGGAGGCGGAGGACGCGGTGCAGGAGGCGTATGTGCGGGCGTGGCAGCGGTGGGAGCGGCTGACACGGGCGGGGGATCCGTTGCCCTGGGTCAGGACGGTGGCGTCCCGGCTGGCGATCAGCGCGTGGCGGCGGACCAGGAGCAGGCTGCGGGCGCAGTTCCGGCACGGGGTCGCGGCCGACGTGCCCGAGCTGTCGCCGGACCGGGTGGCGTTGGTGGAGGCGTTGCGTGAACTGCCGCCGCAGCAGCGGCAAGCGGTGGTGCTGCATCACCTGCTCGACCTGCCCGTGGAACAGGTGGCCGAGGAGACGGGCACGTCCAACGGAGCCGTCCGCACCCGGCTGAGCCGGGCCCGCAAGGCGCTGGGGGCGCGCTTGAGCGACGTGACTGACACGACTGACACGACTGACACGACTGCTTTCACCGCGGAAGGGGCGGCCCACCATGGCTGAGGTCGAAGAACTGCTGGACGACGTCACGGTACGGATGCCGAGCGGGGCGGAACTGCGGGCGCGGGGCGGACGGCGGACCGTGCGGCGCCGGGTCGCGGTGGCCGCGGGGGCGACGGCGCTGGTGGCGGGGGCCGTGACGTGGGCGGTGATGCCCGCCGGCGGGGGAGGGGGTGGTGACGGCAGGGAGGTGCGGCCGGCGGCCACGCCGACGGAGAACCCGTTCATGGTGGGCGGTGTCGTACGCCTGCTGTCGCCCGAGCTGATGCCTCAGGCCACGAAGTGGCAGTGGAAGGGACAGGAGGAGGAAGTGATGACGGACCTCCCTCTGCCGAAGGTGGGCGGCGACAACAGCTGCCCGGGCTCGTACGCCGGGCGGAAGGCTCCGAATCAGGTTCAGTACGGCACGCAGTACTACAGCGACAAGGACGCCACCGCCCGGCAGCGTGTCACCGAGTACGACAGTGAATCCGTCGCGGCGGACGAGGTGTCCCTCCTGCGCGACGCACTGACCGAATGCGGTCTCCGGGAGCACGCGGAAGGGGCGGAGGGGGCGGCCCCCTACTGGTCCGGCACCACCGAGTCCTCCTCGCGGCTCCGGGTCAGCGTGGAGCGGTGGCGCGGCTGGGTGTCCGTGGTGGAGGTGGAGGCGGATGGCCGTGGCTGACGGGGTACGCGGGGTAGGCGGGGTCCTTCAGCTCTCGACGGACCCCGGCCTTCCGTAGCGCCGGAACGCGGCGGTCTCCACGGACCAGGGGCCGAACGGCACCTCGTCGCCGAAGATGTACGGCTCCTTGTTCCCGTACCGGCCCGCGCACGGCTCGGAGTGCACTTCGATCGTGCCGGTACGAGGGTCGACGATCATGCAGTGGCCGATGCCCATGGCGGGGTACTCGATCAGCTTCTCGCCGTAGTTGTCGTTGTTGCTGTTCGGGTTGGACGGGGAAGCGATCTCGATGACGGCAAGCACCTGCGTGGCATCGACGGCGAGGCCCTCCTCGTCGAGCACGGCCTCGGGGATCACGAGGGCGTCCGGGAGCCGCATGCGGCTGGTCGGGGGGTGCTCGATCTCCGGGCCGTTCGCGCAGATGTGGCCGGGGTGGGTGGTGGGGAGCTGATCGTCCAGCTGGTCGCGGATACGGCGGACAGTGCCCGCACGGCGCTTGGAGCGGGTGATCATCGCGAGCCTCGGGCCCGAGGGGCCGATCTCGACCGTCCAGGATCCCTCAAGGCGCTCGGCGTACTCCATGAGCTCCTCGGCGATCACGCGCATCTTCGCGTAGTCCATGCCGCGAAGGTAGCGAGGTGTCCGTCAGCCCGAGGACCGTCCCGTCGCGGCAGCGGCCCGGGCGCTCATCAGGCATCCGAGGGTTTCCCAGTCCGACTAGCCCCGGAAAGACCCTATAAAGATGCGCAGCGCCATGCATTGGGGTGTATTTGGGCCTAAGTCAGACGTAGGCCTGAAAGGGAGGCTCTCCATGCGTGGAGCCACGCACGCCAAGTGGGCCGCATGTGCGGTGACCGTCGCCCTCGCGGCGACCGCCTGTGGCGGAGGAGGCGACAGTGGCGGTGGTGGCGACGGCTCGGGGATCGTGGGCTCCTCATGGGGCGATCCGCAGAATCCGCTGGAGCCTGCCAACACCAATGAGGTGCAGGGCGGCAAGGTGCTCGACATGATCTTCCGGGGTCTCATGCGGTACGACCCGAAGACCGGCGAGGCCAAGAACATGGTCGCCGACAAGATCGACACCAAGGACTCGCAGAACTTCACCGTGAAGATCAAGAAGGGGTGGAAGTTCAGCAACGGCGAGAAGGTCACCGCCAAGTCCTTCGTCGACGCCTGGAATTACGGCGCCCATCTGAAGAACAACCAGAAGAACGCCTACTTCTTCGGCTACATCGAGGGCTACGACAAGGTCCACCCGGAGAAGGGTGATGCCACGGCCGACAAGCTCTCCGGGCTGAAAGTCGTCGATGACACCAGCTTCACCGTCAAGCTCACGCAGAAGTTCTCCACCTGGCCCAAGACCCTCGGCTATCCGGCCTTCGCGCCGCTGCCCAAGGCGTTCTACGACGACCACGACGCCTGGCTCGCCAAGCCCGTCGGCAACGGCCCGTACACCGTGGACTCGTACGACAAGGGCTCCAAGATGTCCCTGCGCAAGTGGGGCGGCTACAAGGGTGACGACAAGGCGAGGAACGGCGGTGTGGATCTCAAGGTCTACACCGACAACAACACCGCCTATACGGACCTCATGGCGGGGAACCTCGACCTTGTCGACGACGTTCCCGCCTCGCAGCTCAAGAACGCCAAGAATGATCTGGGTGACCGCTACATCAACACGCCCGCGGGCATCATCCAGACCCTCGCTTTTCCGTTCTACGACAGCAAGTGGTCCAAGGACGGGATGGAGAAGGTCCGTCAGGGGCTCTCCATGGCGATCAATCGTGAGCAGATCACCGAGTCGATCTTCCAGAAGACCCGTACCCCGGCCACCGACTGGACATCCCCGGTCCTCGGCGAGGCCGGCGGCTACAAGTCCGGGCTCTGCGGCGACCCCTGCGAGTACGACGCCGCCAAGGCGAAGAAGCTGGTCGCGGACGGCGGCGGAATCCCCGGCGGCACGCTGAAGATCACGTACAACGCGGACACAGGCTCGCACAAGGAATGGGTCGACGCGGTCTGCAACTCCATCAACAAGGCCCTCGGGAAAGACAAGGCCTGTGTCGGAAACCCGGTCGGCACCTTCGCCGACTTCCGCAGCAAGGCCTCCCAGCAGAAGCTGGACGGCGCCTGGCGCGCGGGCTGGCAGATGGACTATCCGCTGATCCAGAACTTCATGCAGCCGCTGTACTACACGGACGCCCCGTCCAATGACGGCAAGTGGTCCAACAAGGAATTCGACGGACTCGTCGACAAGGCCAACGCCGAGACCGACACCGGGAAGGCGGTTTCCACCTTCCAGGACGCGGAGAAGGTCCTCGCCGACCAGATGCCGGTCATTCCGCTCTGGTACCAGAACGGCAGCGCCGGCTACTCGGACAAGGTCTCCGACGTGGCGCTGAACCAGTTCAGCGTCCCGGTCTACAACGAGATCAAGGTCAGCTGAGGCACAGGGAGCGGTCGTCCGGCGAGAGCGAATTCGCGCCGGATGACCGCTTCCGCTACTTCCGGAGCCCTCATGGGACGTTATGTGATCCGGCGTCTGCTGCAGATGATCCCGGTCTTCTTCGGCGCCACGCTGCTGATCTTCCTGATGGTGAACGTGATGGGCGACCCCATCGCGGGCCTGTGCGGAGACCGCAAGTGCGATCCCGCGACAGCCGCCCAGCTGAAGAAGGAATTCGGCCTCGATAAGCCCGTGTGGCAGCAGTACGCGACGTACATGGGCAATGTCTTCACCGGCGACTTCGGTACCGCCTTCAACGGGCAGAAGGTCACCGAGCTGATGTCGACGGCCTTCCCGCTCACGATCCGTCTGACGCTCGTCGCGATCGTCTTCGAGATCGTCATCGGGATCTCGCTCGGGGTCGTCACCGGGTTGCGGCGCGGGCGTCCCATCGACACCGTCGTTCTGATTCTGACGCTTGTCGTCATCGCCATTCCCACCTTCGTCACCGGCCTGCTCCTGCAGCTGCTCCTCGGCGTCGAATGGGGGGTCATGAAACCCTCCGTCTCCTCGGAGGCGCCCGTCAATGAACTCATCGTGCCGGGGCTCGTTCTCGCCTCGGTCTCCCTGGCGTACGTCACCCGGCTCACCCGTACGTCCATCGCCGAGAACCGCCGTGCGGATTACGTCCGAACGGCCATCGCGAAGGGGTTGCCCAGACGCCGCGTCATCACCCGGCATCTGCTGCGCAATTCACTCATCCCGGTGGTCACCTTCATCGGCACGGACATCGGCGCGCTGATGGGAGGCGCGATCGTCACCGAGCGGATCTTCAATATCCATGGCGTCGGATTCCAGCTCTACCAGGGAATTCTCCGGCAGAGCACGCAGACCGTCGTCGGCTTCGTGACCGTCCTCGTTCTTGTCTTTCTGGTGGCCAACCTGATCGTCGACCTCCTGTACGCCGTACTCGACCCGAGGATCCGTTATGCCTGAACCCCGAGAGCCGAAAGGACCGGACGGTGCCATCGCCGCGACCGGCGCCGGGGGTGCGATGGACCTCGCGGCGACCGAGGGGACGACGCTCGACAAGACCCCGGGCGGCCCCGAAGGCACCGGGCCGTCGGCCCCGGCCCGCAGCCTGTGGTCCGACGCCTGGCGTGAGCTGCGGCGGAACCCGATCTTCATCATCTCGGGCCTCATCATTCTCTTTCTCGTCTTCATCTCGCTCTGGCCGTCCGCGATCGCCTCGGGCAACCCGCTCGACTGCGATCTGGCCAACCGCCAGAAGAGCTCCGCGTCCGGCCACCCCTTCGGCTTCGACGGACAGGGCTGCGACGTCTACACGAGGACCGTGTACGGGGCCCGCGCCTCGGTCACCGTCGGCGTGTGCGCCACGCTCGGTGTCGCCATCCTGGGCAGCGTGCTCGGCGGGCTCGCGGGGTTCTTCGGCGGGTTCTGGGACGCGATCCTCTCCCGGATCACCGACGTCTTCTTCGCCATCCCCGTCGTACTCGGCGGCCTGGTGCTCCTGTCGGTCGTCACCAGCAACACCGTCTGGCCGGTGATCGGCTTCATGGTGCTCCTCGGCTGGCCGCAGCTCTCGCGCATCGCCCGCGGATCCGTCATCACCGCCAAGCAGAACGACTACGTCCAGGCGGCGCGGGCGCTCGGCGCCTCCAACTCGCGGATGCTGCTCAGACACATCGCGCCGAACGCGGTCGCGCCGGTCATCGTGGTGGCCACCATCGCGCTCGGCACGTACATCGCCCTGGAGGCGACCCTCTCGTACCTCGGCGTGGGTCTGAAGCCGCCGACCGTGAGCTGGGGCATCGACATCTCGGCCGCCTCCCAGTACATCCGCAACGCCCCGCACATGCTGCTCTGGCCCGCCGGGGCGCTTGCGATCACCGTGCTCGCGTTCATCATGCTCGGCGACGCGGTGCGCGACGCCCTCGACCCCAAGCTGAGGTAGGCGCCCATGGCAACCGTGGCATCCGAGGCATCAGCGACGCCCACCCCGGGAGCGTCCAAGCTGCTCGAAGTGCGCGATCTGCATGTGGAGTTCAGGACCAGGGACGGCGTCGCCAAGGCCGTCAACGGCGTCGACTACAGCGTCGCCGAGGGCGAGACGCTCGCCGTGCTCGGCGAGTCCGGGTCCGGCAAGTCCGTGACCGCGCAGGCCATCATGGGCATCCTCGACATGCCGCCCGGGAAGATCACCGGCGGCGAGATCCTCTTCAAGGGCCAGGACCTCCTCAAACTCAAGGCGGAGGAGCGGCGCAAGACGCGCGGCGCGGGCATGGCGATGATCTTCCAGGACGCCCTGTCGTCGCTGAACCCGGTGATCAGCGTCGGCCAGCAGCTCGGCGAGATGTACGTCGTCCACCAGGGGATGTCCCGCAAGGACGCCAAGGCCAAGGCGATCGAGCTGATGGACCGGGTGCGCATCCCCGCCGCCAAGGAACGGGTCGGGCAGTACCCGCACCAGTTCAGCGGCGGCATGCGCCAGCGCATCATGATCGCCATGGCGATGGCCCTGGAACCCTCGCTGATCATCGCCGACGAACCGACCACGGCCCTGGACGTGACCGTCCAGGCCCAGGTGATGGACCTGCTCGCCGAGCTCCAGCGCGAGCTGAACATGGGCCTGATCCTCATCACCCACGACCTGGGCGTCGTGGCGGACGTCGCCGACAACATCGCCGTCATGTACGCGGGCCGCATCGTCGAGAAGGCCCCCGTCCACGAGATCTACAAGGCCCCCGCGCACCCGTACACCCGGGGCCTCCTGGAATCCATCCCGCGCCTCGACCAGAAGGGCCAGGAGCTCTACGCGATCAAGGGCCTGCCGCCCAACCTCATGCACATCCCGCCGGGCTGCGCCTTCAACCCCCGCTGCCCGATGGCACAGGACGTCTGCAGGACCGATGTGCCGCCGCTCTACGACGTGGCGTACGACGGCCTGGACGCCGACCGCCGGAGCGCCTGCCACTTCTGGAAGGAGACGCTCGATGCCGCACGGTGAGCACGTCAGCAAGAAGCAGCTGGCGGAGGAGGGCGAGACCGCACGGCAGCTGATGGACCAGGCGCGGGCCGAGAACGAGTACGCCGCGCACGGCTCGGCGTCGGGCCGTGAGCCGATCCTCCAGGTGCGGGGTCTGGTCAAGCACTACCCGCTCACCCAGGGCATCGTCATCCGCAAGCAGATCGGCGCCGTCAAGGCCGTCGACGGCGTCGACTTCGACCTCGGGCAGGGCGAGACGCTCGGCATCGTGGGGGAGTCCGGCTGCGGGAAATCCACGGTCGCGAAGATGCTGGTGAATCTGGAGCGGCCCACGGCGGGCGAGATCCGCTACAAGGGCGAGGACATCAGCAAGCTGTCCGGGCGCGCGCTGAAGGCCCTGCGCCGCAACATCCAGATGGTCTTCCAGGACCCGTACACGTCGCTCAATCCCCGTATGACGGTCGGCGACATCATCGGTGAGCCCTACGAGATCCATCCCGAGGTCGCTCCGAAGGGGTCGCGGCGGCAGAAGGTGCAGGAGCTCCTTGACGTGGTCGGGCTGAATCCCGAGTACATCAACCGCTATCCGCACCAGTTCTCCGGCGGGCAGCGGCAGCGGATCGGGATCGCGCGGGGTCTCGCGCTGCGGCCCGAGATCATCGTGGCCGACGAGCCGGTCTCCGCGCTCGACGTCTCGGTGCAGGCGCAGGTGATCAACCTCCTCGACCGGCTGCAGAACGACTTCGACCTGTCGTACGTGTTCATCGCGCACGACCTGTCGATCGTGCGGCACATCTCGGACCGGGTGGGCGTGATGTATCTGGGGCGGATCGTCGAGATCGGCTCCGACGAGGAGATCTACGAGCATCCGACGCATCCGTACACGCAGGCGCTGCTCTCGGCCGTGCCGGTGCCTGATCCTGCGGCGCGGGAGCATCGGGAGCGGATCATTCTGAGCGGGGATGTGCCTTCTCCGGCGAACCCGCCGTCGGGGTGCCGCTTTCGCACGCGGTGCTGGAAGGCGCGGGAGCGGTGCGCTCTGGAGGTGCCGGAGTTGGCCGTTCCGGCGGAGTTCCGTTTCGGCGGGGGGCCCGCCGCGCATGACTCGGCTTGTCACTTCGCTGAGGAGAAGCAGGTGGTGCCGTAGGGGGGGGCGGGGCGGGCCCTGCGGGGCATTCCCCAATCCCGCCCCTTCCCGAAACCCGGGGGGGGGGGGGCCCCCCCCCCCCCGCCCAGCGGATCGCAGAAACACCCAGCGGGGGGGGAAAA
>NZ_JBHTSF010000261.1:0-8166 GCF_042795295.1 Streptomyces sp. NPDC056486 | reverse complement strand
GCCCCGTGGGTTCCACCGCCACGGGCGACTCCCTACGGGCCGTGGCGTCAGCGGCTCAGGACTGGGTCACGGTGTACGTGCCGGAACCGGCCTTGTTGATCAGGACGACCCCGTAACAGCCGCCCTGCGCCGTGAACTTGAACGACTCGGCCTGGCCGGGACCGTTCCCGATCGACGAGGCGGACGCCGCGTAACGGCCGCGGACAGCGGTCTTGCCGTCGGCCGGGTCGGAGTCCATCAGGAACAGCTCCGCGTCCTGGCTCGCGTCGGACGGCGTCGCGGTGACGGTGACCTCGGTGCCGCTCGCCGGGCACGTGTCCCAGACGGCGGACACGTCGTCGGCGCCGTTCATCGTCCTGGTGTCGGAGTTGATGAGCAGCTTGCCGCTGTCGGCCAGCTCGATGCGGTACTCACCGGTACCCGTGCCGCCCAACGGCCGCTTCACGACCGGGTAGTAGTCGCCGGGAGCCCTCGCGCCGGAGTCGACGGCGATGAAGTCGACCGTGTCCCCGGTGGCCAGGCTGACGTCGAGCCGCTGCTGCAAGGCCTGATCGTCGTACAGGTCGAGGTCGTAGTCGACGCCGGACGGAGGCCGCAGCGCCACGACCGACCAGAAGCGGAAGGTGGTGTCGTAGCGGTAGTTGTGCTGCGGATCCGGTGTGGGCAGCGTCTTGGACCGGCCGTCGGCGAGCTGGTTGCGGAAGCCGTAGTCGATGCCGTTCTGGTAGAGCGCACCGCCGGGGCCCGAGCCCACGTCGTGGCCCTCCTGGCCGCGCTGGGTCCAGAACTCCTGGAAGGTGGTGGACCTGCGGTCGAGCAGGGTGTCCCAGATGGCGTCCTTCGCGGACTCCTGGTGGTAGTCCCAGTAGCGCTCACCGGCGGGGTCCATGAGGTCCCACAGCGAGCCGGTGACCCGGCCCTCGGTGTCGTCACCGCTGTTGTAGGAACTGGTGTCCTCGACGTGCCAGCCCCGGTACTCGTCCCGGTTGAAGATCGCCATCGGATAGAAGTTCGCGAAGCCCTCTACCCAGGCGCACCCCTTCGAACTGCGGGTGTTCATGGAGTGGGGACTGCAGTTGTCGGTGGCGGGCTTGATGTCCTCGTACGCGTCGGCCATGACGGCGTGGCCGTACTCGTGCACGGTGTCGGTGCGGTCGTCGGGGGCTGCGGGTTCCAGCCAGACGCTCTCGTCGTCCCACGAGTAGCGGCTGTTGTCGTTGGAGTCGTCGTCGGGATAGACGATCTCCATACGGCGGCAGTCGCCGGTGTCGCGGGCGTCCCAGCACTCGCCCGGCGTCCAGTTCTTGGCCTGGTTCGCCAGGTCGAACGCGTGGAAGACCCGGTTCATCGTCTGGTCGCCGGGGGCGATCCGGCCGAGGTCCACCGTGCGGCCGTCGCCGATGTCGTCGCGCCGGCCGGAGCGGAACTCGTAGACGTCACGGCTGAGGAAGTTGTCCTCGACGACCCGCCACAGACCGCTCTCGGTGCGGACCTTGACGTACACGTCCTGTCCGTTGGAGGTGTCGTTGTTGTCGAAGCACATCCGGAAGCCGCCGCTGCCGTCGGTCAGCGCGGAGTCGAGCAGGTCGTCGGCGCCGAAGGAGTCGTAGTCCCAGGCCTCGACCTGGATGTTCGGCGAGGGATGCGCGCCGCCCGGCTCCGTGTAGCCGACGGTGCCGGTGACACAGGAGAGCGCCTTCGCGGACGGTTCGCCGGAGCGGGCGTCGTCGCTGTGCGGCTTCGGGAGCTTCGTCCGGCCGGCCACCGGCTCGAACGGCCGCTCCGGCTCGGCCGGGGTGAGCTTGACGTCGTCAGGGAGCCGGCGCAGCGCGGCGGAGTTGCGGCGCTGGTCGAAGCCCAGATAGGAGGCGGCGGGCGTGGCGCCGACCGTGAGGAGCTGGAGGTGGTCGTCGCGGTCGGCGGGCTCGGCCGATGCGCCTTCGACGCGGGCGCGCACGGAGGTGGCGGCGGCCTTGACGCCCTTGACCGGGAGCGAGAAGCGCAGGGTCTTTCCGGCCGCCAGGTCGATGGTGCGCTGGGCTCGGTGCACCGTGCCGCCGTCCTCGGGAAGGAGCTGGCCGAGGTCCTTGAACTGCCAGCCGGCGGGCGCGGAGGCCCAGTCGACGGCGGCGGGGAGGTCGGCCTGGACGCGGGCGTCGGAGAGGTCGACGCGGGTGTCCACGGTGATGTCGAGGCGGGCCTGCTGTCCCACTGAGGGGGCCCGGTCGAGGTGCGTGGTCACACGCACACAGCTCGACCAGTCCTCGGGCACCGTACAGCTGCCTTTCGGTGCTTTCTCGGGTGCTGCGGACGCGGGGCCGAGGACGGTGAGTGGTGCGCCGATGGCGAGGGCGCCGATGACGGCGACGGCCTTCGAGCGGGGTCTTCGTAACACGGGTGGTCTCCCCTCAATAACGCGATCAACGATGCGATCAGCAATGCGACCAGTGGCGTGATCTGTGGCGTGATCATGACAAAAGGTGCGTTACGAGGTGAGTGTCCATCCGCGGGGAGTGTGAGACCAGGATTGTTCCGGCCAATGGCTTGATCGGAGAACGCGAACGGGGGCGGGAGTGAACTCGCCACTCCCGCCCCCGCGTTGACGCATGCTGCGCGGTACTGCCTCCCGAGAAGGATCAGCTCAGGAGCTCGACCTCCGCGAGCGTCGCGGACCCGACCGGCACCAGCCGGTAGTGCCCGTACGACCCCGGACGGTCGACCGTGAACACCCGGGTCTGCTTGTCCCAGGCGAAGGACTGGCCGGACCGCTTGTCGAGGTCCTTCCACTTCTCACCGTCGGTGGAGCCCTGGAGGACCCAGCCGCGCGGCGCCTTCGCCTTGTCGGCGGACGACGTCAGCGTGTACTGCACCGCCTTGGTCTTCTTGCTGACCGGCAGATCCACGGCGTTCGCCGAAGTGGCTTCCGTGTCCGAGGTGTTGTCGAAGAGCGCGCCGTCACCCTTGATGGCGTCACCGCGCGGCGACGGCACCTTGTCGTCCTGCGTGACGGACGACGGCTGGGCGTTCTTGCCCGTGCCCCAGGCCGACGGCTTCGGGCCCATGTCGAACTCCAGGACTCCGCCGCGCGCGATCTCCTTGTGGGGGAGCGCGGTCGAGGTCCACTTCTTGCCGTTGACCTTCAGGCCCTGGACGTACACGTTCTTCGCGCTGTTCTTGGGCGCCTTGACGACCAGGTCGCGCCCGCCGTCCAGGTGCACGGTCATCTTCGTGAACTGCGGCGAACCGATCGCGTACTCGCCGCTGCCCATGACCAGCGGATAGAAGCCGAGCGAGGAGAAGAGGTACCAGGCCGACTGCTCGCCGTTGTCCTCGTCGCCGTGGTAGCCCTGCCCTATCTCGCTGCCGGTATAGAGGCGGGAGAGGACCTCGCGGACCTTCTCCTGCGTCTTGGACGGCTCACCGGCCGCGTCGTACATGTAGGCGGCGTGGTGGGCGACCTGGTTGGAGTGCCCGTACATGCCCATGCGTACGTCGCGTGCCTCGGTCATCTCGTGGATGACCCCTCCGTAGGAGCCCGCGAACTCGGCGGAGCCGGTCTCCGGAGTGGCGAAGTACTTGTCGAGCTTGTCGCCGAGGCCCTTGCGGCCGCCGTAGAGGTTCGCCAGACCGCGCGAGTCCTGCGGGGCGGTGAAGGCGTAACCCCAGGCGTTCGTCTCCGTGTAGTCGTAGCCCCACACGCGCGGGTCGAACTTGTCGGACGGGACGCGCCAGTCGCCCTTCTTGTCCTTGCCCTGGAAGAAGCCCTCCCCGGCCGCCTTGCCGTCGAAGAGGTGCACGTAGTCCCGGGCGCGGTTGAGGAAGTACTCCGACTCCTCCTTGTAGTGCTTCTCGCCCGTCTTCTTGTAGAGGGCCTGGCCCATGCGCGAGATGCCGTAGTCGTTGACGTAGCCCTCCAGTGCCCAGGACAGGCCCTCGTGGGTCTCGCTGGGGGTGTAGCCGAGGAAGGGGGAGGTCTCCATGCCCTTGCGGCCGACGCCCTTGCTCGGCGGCACGACCGTCGCGTTCTTCAGCGCCGCGTCGTACGCGTCCTTGGCGTCGAAGTCCACGCCCTTGACGTACGCGTCGGCGAACGCGACGTCCGACGAGGTGCCCGTCATCAGGTCGGCATAGCCGGGCGACGACCAACGCGACGTCCAGCCGCCGTCCTTGTACTGCTGCACGAACCCGTCGACCAGCTCACCAGCCTTCTTCGGCGTGAGCAAGGAGTACGCGGGCCAGGTGGTCCGATACGTGTCCCAGAAGCCGTTGTTCACGTACGGCTTCCCGTCGACGATCTTCGCGCCGGTGTGGGTCGGGGTGTCCGGTCCCGTCTGCGGCGAGAAGGGAGAGGCGTACTGGTACTTCGACTTGCCGCCCGAAGTGACCTTCTCGAAGCCCGAGTTCGGGTAGAGGTAGAGGCGGTAGAGGGAGGAGTAGAGCGAGGTCCGCTGCCCCTCGCTCGCGCCCTGCACCTCGACCTTGCCGAGGATGTCGTCCCAGCTCTTCTGCGCGCGGTTCTTCACGCGGTCGAAGGAGGTGCCGGAGGGGATCTCGCTGTTGAGGTTGGCCTTGGCCTGGTCGAGGCTGATCAGCGAGGTCGCCAGGCGCAGGTTGACCGTGCGGTCCTTGCCGGCCTTGAAGCGCAGATAGCCGGTGACGTCGCCGCCGCCCCCGCCGTCGAGCTTGCCGCCCGCGGTGACGGGCGCGTCGAACGTCCCGTACACGAAGAGGCGGGTGGCACCGGTGGAGAGACCGGACTTGACGTCCGAGAAGCCGCTGACGACACCGCTCTCCTTGTCGAGGGTGAGGCCGCCCTTCTCGGAGACGTTGTCGAAGATGACGCTCGCGTCGTCACCGGGATAGGTGAACTTCATCATCGCCGCGTGATCGGTCGGGGCCATCTCGGCCTTCAGACCGTTCTCGAACGTCACGCCGTAGTAGTGCGGGCGTGCCGTCTCCTTCTCGTGCTTGAAGGGGAGCGCGCGCTTGGTGCGGTCCGCGGACGGGGTGTCCTTGTCGACCGACGGCATCATCTGGAAGGTCTGCCGGTCGCCCATCCAGGGGCTCGGCTCGTGGCTCGCGCTGAACGCCTGGATCGTCGGCAGGTTGTCCGCGTTGTTGCCGCGCGCGTAGTCGTAGAGCCAGCTGAGCGAACCCGCGTTGGTGACCGGCGTCCAGAAGTTGAAGCCGTGCGGGACGGCCGTCGCGGGGAAGGTGTTGCCGCGCGAGAAGCCGCCGCTGGAGTTCGTGCCGCGGGTGGTGTCCGCGTAGTCCGAAGGGTGGGCCTTCGGCTTCGCCGGAGCCTTCTCCTTCAGGGACACGTCGTCGACCCAGCCGCGGAACTTCGCCGGACCCTTGGGGGAGTCGTACGCGACGAGCACCCGGTCCACGGTCTTGCCGCCCGCGACCTGCCCGATCCGCGCGGCCACGTTGTTCCACTGGTTGACGTAGAGGCCCTTGGCGGCGCCCTGGCCCTGTGGGGTCAGCGGGAAGCCGTGCTGGTCCGTGGCCTTGAGGTCACTCAGATAGGTGCCGTCGGTGAACGCCAGGTCCACGGACACGTTCGTGGCGTCGTAGTCGAGGTCGCCCTCCGCCATGGAGGGGAAGATCCGGTACGAAAGCTCGGTGTCACGCCGCACCGAGACGTTCACGTCGAAGACCTTGTTGTACGAGTAGCCGCGGGCGTCCGCCTTGTGGCTGCCCGCATAGCGAAGGGCGCGCTTGCCGGTGAACCCGGCGCCCGACTTCGCCGTGGGGGAGCCGCTGGGGCCGCGGTCCACGAGGGAGAGCATGTCCTCGGGGGCGGGGCTCTCGCTGCCGCCGACGGAGAACTGGACGTCGGAGAGCTGGAGGGCGTCGGATGCGCCGTTGTTGGCGGTGACGTCCAGGCGGTAGTGGGCGTACTCGGTGCTGTTGTCGAAGTCGTACTTCTTGGTCTGGTGCCTCTTGTCGAACTTCTCGCCCTTGCGGGTGTCGAGGTCCTTCCAGTCCTTGCCGTCCGTGGAACCCTGCAGGGTCCAGTCCTTGGGGTCGCGCTCGTCGTGGTCGTTCGCCGACGTCAGCGCGTACGTCACGGCCTTGGCGGGCTCATCGAGGTCGAACTCGACCCACCCCGTGGGCTTGAAGGTCAGCCACTTGCTGGTGGGCTCACCGTCGATCAGGTTCTCCTTGACCTCACCTCCCGAGGAGTTCTCGCCGCTGGCGCGGACCTCGGTGACGTGGTCGTTCACACTGCCGGGGATGCCGGCGCTGAACGCGCCGTTGACACCGGCGGTCCGCTTCTTGCCGTCGGGGCCGGTTTCGACGGTGTTCAGCCAGTCCGGCTGTACATCGCCCTCTTCGAACGAAGAGACGAACTCCTTTGCTGCTTTGGGTGGTTTCTCCGGTTTGGCGACGGCGGCACCCTGCGCCGTCGCGACGAGAGTGAACGCGGCCGCTCCGAGGACCGCGGCCGAACGATGGTGTCTGAAGCGAGGTCTGCGTGATCTGTGCGGCATCCCCGAGCCCCTCCCTGCGAGTCGGACAACGTTGTCAAATCGCTGCGCAAGGTCCAGTAGGGCGTCAAGTTGCCGCTGGTGTCAAGGCTGTTGAAGGGCTTAGTGGAGAGGGAGAGGCGCAGGACACGTGCGGTACCGCGTCCCGGCACGGTGTACGGGCCGACGCGTGCCTCTGGAACGGATCGCGCGGGCGCTTCCTGGCGGGGCCGACGACTCGACCGGCCCATAACCAGCAATTCAGGAGAACGACTGGAGCACGCCGCGTACTTACGATGCCGACGTACCCTGGCCGGCCGTGCCATCACGATGGCTGCAGCGGCACGTCGGCAGGCAATCGCTTCTGTCATGAGGAGTCCGACGATGAGCCCTGACACCGCCGTGTCCACCGTGCTTGCGCAGCAGCATCCGGAGGCCGAGCAGCTGTACTTCCAGTTGCTGAGCGCCCCGCCGGCCGACCCCTTCCCGGACTACCACCGCTTGCGTGAGATGGCCCCCGCCCTGCTCACCGGCGACGGCAGCACCCTGGTGCTGACCCGGCACCAGGACGGCGACGCCGCGCTGCGCAACCGCAACTTCGGCAAAGGTGACGAATGGCTGCGGCTTCATGTCAAGGACATACCGGAAGCCGAGCTGCGGCCGGTCATGGAGCGCATGCAGCGCAGCATGATCCTGACGAATCCGCCGGACCACACTCGGCTGCGCCGTGTGGTCAGTTCGGCCTTCACCGCCCGGCACGTGGCGGCGCTGCGGCCTTCCATCGAGCGCTGGAACAATGAACTGATGGACCGTCTCGTGGCGGATCCCGGCGGCGACTTCATGACTACCTTCGCCATGCCGCTTCCGGTTCATGTCATCTCCGACCTGCTGGGCGTCCCGGAGTCCGACCGGCCGTTGATCGCGCCGGCCATTCACGACATGGGGCTGCTCATCGAGCCGGCCGCGACGTCCGACGAGATCGTGCAGGGCGCCAGGGCGGAGAACACGCTGGCCGCGTACTTCTCCGAGCTGCTCGCCGAGAAGCGCAAGAATCCGGGCGACGACATGCTCAGCAGGCTCATCGCTTCCGAGGCCGATGAGGTGCTCGACGAAACGGAGGCCATAGCCACCGCGATCCTGCTCTTCGCCGGCGGGAACAAGCCGACGGCCAACATGCTCGGCAACGGCCTGTACGCGCTGCTGGAAACCCCGGGTGCGCTGGAGCGGCTGCGGGCGGACCGCGCGCTGATTCCCTCGGCGGTGGAGGAGATGCTGCGCTATGACGCGCCGGCCCATGTCGACATCATCAGTGTCCTGAAGCCGACGACCTTCCTCGGCGCCGACCTGACGGCGGGCCAGAACGTCATCATCATGCTCGGCGCGGCCAATCGCGATCCGGAGGTGTTCGCCGAGCCCGATTCCTTCGAGGTGGGCCGCACCGAGAACCCGCATCTGTCGTTCGCGGCGGGACCGCACTACTGCCTCGGCGGCCCGCTCGCCCGCATCGAGGGCGAAGTCTTCTTGAACCGACTGCTCGACCGGTTCAGCGGTGTGACGCTGGGAGAGCCCGAGCTCTGCGCGGGCCTCGGGCATCACGGTTTCGAGAAGCTACCGATCACGTTGCACGCCTGAGAGCCCCCCGCGCCTGGCGCGTCAGGCGCGGGGCGGTCGCTCGCCGCGCACCGGCGGGTGC
>NZ_JBHTSF010000260.1:0-8328 GCF_042795295.1 Streptomyces sp. NPDC056486 | reverse complement strand
CCGGGGGGCCCCACGACTGTCACGCAGGCGGAGGTCGCCACTGTCACACGGCCACCGACTCCTCCAACTCCTCTTCCTGCTCCAGCTCCTGCACCCGCCCGGCCCCGCCGGCCTCGGGCGGGGCCACCACTGCGCGCTGACGCCGTTCCCAGAGCGCCGCGATGCCGGTGACCACCAGGCCGAGCAGCAGCCATGCGGCCAGCGTCCACACATGCCCGCCGACGCCGTGCCCGCCGAAGTAGAGGTGGCCGCGGATGCCCTCGACGAATCCGGCGCCGTTCCAGAAGGCGTGCAGCGAGCCGAAGAAGCCGTTCTGGAGTTCCGGCCTGAAAAGACCGCCGGACGACGTGAAGTTGAGCATCACGAAGAGGACCATCATCGTCAGCGTCGTCCAGCGCTTCAGGAACGTATGCAGTCCGAGGCCGATGAAGAGGATGCCGGCCGAGTACAGCCACGCCATGGCCCAGACGCCCCACAGGCCCTGGTGCGCCAGATGGAAGACGGGCCCGGCGAGCGCCGCGCCGATCAGGCTCACGGCGAACGAGACGCCGAAGGCGAGCCCCGCACGGGCCCGCATCCGCATCCCGGCCCCGGCGGCGCCGAGCGCCGCCACCGACGCGTACGAGCCGATGCTCACCGCGACGAGCAGGAAGAACAGGCCCTGCCCCGTGGGGTCGTCGTCGACGGTCGGCGCGACATCGCTGACCTTCAGCGGGACACCCTGCTCCGCCGCGACCGGCGTGAAGATCTTCTCGACCGCCATGGCGCTCATGTCGGAGCCCGCGGTGGCCACGATCACCTCGGGCGTCTTGGCGTCGGGGATGTAGGCCCCCGATATGTCCATCGACTTGAGCTCGTCGACCGCCTGCGCCCGGGAGCCGACGGTCCGCACGTCCAGGGCGTCGCCCGCCTTGTCCTTGACGGTCTGCGCGAGGGCCTGGGTCTGCTCGCCCGATCCGACGACGGCGATCGGCAGGTCGTGCGGCTCGGGTGTGACGAACGCGCCCATGTAGGCGAGACCCATGCCGAGGCACATCAGCAGGGGTGTCAGCAGGTGGAGCAGGACGTGACGGAGCGGTCCGGAGGCAGGTGCCGGGCCGGCGTGTGCCTTGTGGGCGGGCGCCGAGGTGGCGGTCATCGGGAGACCTCTCGCGGTAGTCGACAGCTGGTAGTCGCAGATGGTTGGCATATACACGCAATCTCAGTGTTGTACTGTACAACCATTCGCGGAGGGAGAGAAATGGAGAGGGAGGGATCGTGGCCGACCGAGACGGGTCCATCGAGATCATTCAGCGGGAGATGACGGCGTTCGCCCGGCGGGCCCGCGCCACCGCGGCGCGGATGCACCCCGAGCTTTCGCTCGTGTCGTACACGCTCCTGAGCCACCTGGAGTTCGAGGGCGGATGCCGGGCCACCGACCTGGCGGCGCACTACACGCTGGACAAGTCGACGATCAGCAGGCAGGTGGGCGCGCTTGAGAAGGGCGGGCTCGTGGAGCGGCGCCTCGATCCGACCGATCACCGCGTGCACGTGCTGCACCTCACCGACCGGGGCAACGAAGTCCTCGCGCAGGTCACCGACGCGCGCCGGGTCGCATTCCATGAGCGGCTCACGGAGTGGAGCGGGCCGGACCTGGAGAAGTTCGCCGAGTGCCTGCTGCGTTATAACGACGACGCTTCGCGGGGCGGCGAGGGCGGCGAGGGTGTCGGGGGCGTAGGGGGCTTCGAGTAGGCCGTCATGGGTTGCACGAGACGTCTCGTCTCGTTTAAAGTCCGGTCATGACCACACGCCAGCGTGCCCATATCGCCATGTTCTCGATCGCCGCGCACGGGCACGTCAACCCGAGCCTCGAAGTGATCCGGGAGCTCGTCGCCCGCGGCCACCGCGTCACGTACGCGATCCCGCGGCTCTTCGCCGAGAAGGTCGCCGAGACCGGCGCCGAGCCCGTCCTCTACGAGACGACACTGCCGGGCCCGGACGACGACCCCGAGGCCTGGGGGACCGAACTGATCGACAACATCGAGCCGTTCCTCACCGAGGGCATCGAGACGCTGCCCCAGCTGGCGGCGGCGTACGAAGGTGATGAGCCGGACCTCGTCCTGCACGACATCACCTCCTACCCCGCGCGCGTGCTCGCCCGCCGCTGGGGCGTGCCCGAGATCTCGCTCTCCCCGAACCTCGTGGCCTGGGACGGGTACGAGGAAGAGGTCTCGGAGCCGATGTACGCCGAACTGAAGGAGACCGAGCGCGGCCAGGCCTACTACGCGCGCTTCCACGCCTGGCTGAAGGAGAACGGGGTGACCCAGCACCCCGACCCCTTCGTCGGGCGCCCGCCGCGTTCGCTCGTCCTGATCCCCAAGGCGTTCCAGCCGAACGCCGACCGGGTCGACGAGACGGTGCACACGTTCGTCGGGGCCTGCCAGGGGGACCGCTCGGCGCAGGGTGACTGGCGGCGTCCGGCCGGGGCGGAGAAGGTCCTTCTCGTCTCGCTCGGCTCGTCCTTCACCAAGCAGCCCGGCTTCTACCGCAGTTGCGTCGAGGCGTTCGGGGATCTGCCCGGGTGGCATGTGGTGCTGCAGATCGGCAAGCACGTCGATGCGGGTGAACTGGGGGACGTCCCCGGGAACGTGGAAGTCCACCGGTGGGTGCCGCAGCTCGCGGTCCTCGAGCAGGCTGATGCCTTCATCACACACGCCGGTGCGGGCGGCAGCCAAGAAGGGCTCGCCACCGGGACGCCGATGGTCGCGGTGCCGCAGGCCGTCGACCAGTTCGGCAATGCGGACATGCTCCAGGGGCTCGGGGTGGCCCGGCACGTGCCGATGGAGGAGGCCACGGCGCGGACGCTGCGGTCGGCGGTGCTCGACCTGGTCGGCGACCCGGAGGTGGCGCGCCGCCTCGCCGATGTGCGGGCCGGGATGGCGGGGGAGGGCGGCACGACGATGGCGGCGGACCTGATCGAGGAGGAACTCGCGAAGGCGGCGGGGCGGGCCGGGGTGTGACGCCAGTTACACCGGTGACGCCGGTGGCGGCGTGATGATGGGTCGGATTGGCCGGGGTTGTGACGCTCCGTGAAGTGCTTTCTGTTACTCCCCGGTCATTTTTGTTACGACCCTGTCATTCGATAACGCTCAGGTAACGCAGGGTGGTTCTGGCATAGGTATTGACTCGTCCTGCCTGTTTGACCATTACCCCCGCCAAAAGGTTGCACGCCCGGGTCCTTGTTAGTTGAACCAATATCTTCTTAGCGTTAGATGAACGTTCCGCGAACGCCAGGAAGTTGACCCCCATGCGACGAGACATACCGCCCCTCGACGAGGTGCGCCGTATCACCCAGAAGAAGCGCGACGCTTGGTGGACGGTGATGCTCGTCGACCCCGTGGCCACCCCGCTCGTGCGGTGGACGGCCATGCGGACCCGGATCACGCCCAACCAGATCACCTGGGGCGCGTTCTTGTTGGGGCTCGTCTCCGCGGCGTTCTTCGCGCTGGGTGACTGGCAATGGCTGGTCGCCGGTGCCGTCGTCTATCACTTCAGCTTCATCCTGGACTGCATGGACGGGAAGGTCGCCCGTCTCACCGGCACCGGTTCGGTGTTCGGCGCGTGGCTCGACTTCGTCTTCGACCGTATTCGCGTGATGGCGTGTGCGGTGGCCCTGATGGGCGGCCAGTTCCAGCGCACCGGGGATGCCTTCTACATCTGGGCCGCGGTCGCCGTGGTCGCCCTCGACACGCTGCGTTACATCAACGGGCTCGAGATCTTCAAGATCAGGCACACCATGCGCAAGCAGATCAAGGTGCGCATGAGGGCGGCCCGCCGGGCCGAGAACGAAGCCGAGCTGGCCTTCATGGAGGACCTCCTCCGGGACAACCCCGAGGCCGACATCGAGCAGGACATGCAGAAGACGCGGTCGGAGATGGGCGTTCCGGAGACCCCGGATGCCCCGGAGACCACGCCCGCGACCAAGCGGCAGATCATCGACCTGCACCAGGAGTTCCGCGGCAAGTTCCCCGCGTATCTGCGCGCGCGCTCCTTCCTGCTGCGGCACCGGATCCGCACGCACCTGGTGAGCGGCATCGAGTTCCAGATGGGCGTCTTCATGATCGGCCCGCTGTTCGACGTGGTGCTTCCTGCGACCATCGTCTCCGGCGCGCTGCTCCTGGTCTTCGAGCTGGCCATCATCTACAAGCTGCTGCTTTCGACGCGGGACTTCACGCGGACGATCGACTCCTTCGAGGAGCGCAAGGCCCTGGCCACGACCACGGCCACCACCACGGCTACGACCACGGCTTCGGCGACGGTGTAGGGGTCACCGGCTCCGCCGAATCCGTCCTCGAATGCCGGACGGGCTGAATCTTTCAGCCCGTCCGGCATTCGAGGACACCGCTTTCAGCGCATCACGGCTTTCAGCGCATCACGCGCGCACCCGCTCCCCGGGCGGAGAAACCGGCGCCTCCCCCGCGGAGGACTCGTCGTGCGTCAGGTCCGGCATCCTCCGCAGCCACCGCGGCAGATACCAGTTCCGCTCCCCGAGCAGCGCCATCACCGCCGGGAGCAGCACCCCGCGAATCACCGTCGCGTCGATCAGGACCGCCGCCGCGAGTCCGACGCCCATCTGTTTCATGGACTGCATGGACAGCGTCCCGAAGATCGCGAAGACGGCCACCATGATCACGGCCGCGCTCGTCACGACGCCCGCAGTGGTCACCACTCCATGGCTGATCGCGTCCTTCGTCGTACGCCCCTGGAGCCGCGCCTCGCGGATCCGGGAGACGACGAACACGTGGTAGTCCATCGAGAGGCCGAACAGGATCACGAAGAGGAACAGCGGCAGCCACGCGACGATCGCGCCCACGCCTTCCGCGCCCACGAGCGACGCGCCCCAGCCGTGCTGGAAGACCATCACCAGGATTCCGTAGGCCGCCCCCACCGAGAGCAGGTTGAGGACGATCGACGTGATCGCGATCGTCAGCGAGCGGAACGAGAGCAGCATCAGCACGAACGCGAAGACCACCACGAACGCGAAGACCGGCGGGACCGCCGACGAGAGCTGGTCGTTGAAGTCCTTCGAGCCCGCCACCTGCCCCGTCACCGGAGCCTCGACCCCGTCGACCTTGCCGAGCGTCGCGGGCCGCACCTCATCCCGTAGGAGATCGAGGCTCTTCTCGGCCTTTCCCTGATCGGAGCCGCCGACCAGCGGTACGGACAGGAACGCGACGTTCTCGTCCTTGTGCACCGTCACGTCGACCGGGCCCCGGGTCGCCCCCGAACTCACCGCCTGCTTCCGGAAGCCGGCGATCGCCGCCCGCACCGGAGCCGCGTCGATGTCGTCGGCCTTCACCACGACCTCGGCGGGTTCCGAGCCGCCGGGGAACGCCTCGTTCACCCGGTCGTACGTCGCCACGATCGGCAGCGAATCGCCGAACTCCTGGTCGAGCGTCAGCTGCTGGGTCTTCATGCCGAGCGCGGGCAGCGCGATCGCCGCGAGGACACCCGCCGCGATCACCACCGAGACGGCAGGGCGTTTCAGGACCCGGCCGACGACCGCGCGCCACAGCCTGCTCTCGCTCGGCACGCCGCCCGCCCGCTCCCGGCGGCGCAGGAACGGCACGCGGCCCTTCTCCACCCGCTCGCCCAGGAGCGAGAGCAGCGCGGGCAGGACCGTCACCGAACCCACCATGGCGACCGCGACCACCATCAGCGAGGCGGCGCCCATCGCCTCGAACTCGCCGATGCCGGTGAACAGCATCCCCGCCATCGCCACGCACACCGTGATGCCCGAGACGATCACGGCCCGGCCGCTGGTGGCCGCCGCGATGCTCAGCGCGGTCTGCGCGTCACGGCCCTTGGCGCGCTCCTCGCGTTCGCGCCGCAGATAGAAGAGGCAGTAGTCGACGCCCACCGCGAGGCCCACCAGGAGCATCACCGAGTTCGCCGTCTCGCTCATCGGCTGTACGTGGCTGACCACGGCCATCAGGCCCATCGTCGCCATGATCGCGGTGATGGCGAGTGCCACCGGGAGCAGCGCCGCCACCAGCGCGCCGAAGGCGATGAGAAGGATGCCGAAGGCGACAGGCACCGCGGAGTACTCGGCCTGCTGGAAGTCGTTGCCGAAGGCGTCGTCGAACGTCTTCTGCATACTGGCGCCGCCGATCTCCTCGATCCGCAGCCCATCGCGCTCGTGCGCGTCCGCCACCTTGTCCACGGCATCGAGGACCGGTCCGACCCGGTCGCCCGCGGTCTCGTCGTCGCCGCGCATGTCGAACCGCACCAGGGCGCTGCGGCCGTCCTCGGAGACCGAGTCGCTCTTGTACGGAGATGTCACCGCCGTCACTTCTCCGGTGGCCCCGACCGACTTCATCACGTCGTCGACGGCCTGCCGGAAGCGCGGATCGGTTGCCTTGAGGGCGTCACCGCCGCTCTTCTCGGCCTGGATCAGGACGCTCTCGCCGACCGGTTCCTTGATGCCGGCGTCGTCCACGATCCGTGTCGCCTGGTTGATCTCGCCTTTGAGATCGTTCTGGTCGACGTCGGTCCGGCCCACGGCGGAGCCGAGCCCCATCGACACGACGACGAAGAGCACCCAGATGCCCACGGCCGCCCATCGGTGCCTGGCGCTCCATCCGCCGGCACGAGCGGCTATCCCCCGTACTCGCCTGTTCTGATTCCCCATGGCTCGAAGCTAGGGCGCGGCCGGGGAAGCGCTCGTCGTGCTTGCCGGTGAACCGGGCGGCCCCGCTCTCCTCCCTCCGGACCGGGCGCCCTCCTCGTAAAGAAGGAGTCCGACCGTCACAAGCCCCTTACATCTATGAGGACTTACGGGACCTGGCCCCGCGGTGTCCGATCTGCCGACGGGGGCCCGATTTGTTATTACAGAAGCTTGTTGAACAAGTCACAGGTGTATGTAGGTATTGATCTGCGCGCGTCAATCAGACATGGTTTCGTCCCAACGCCCGGAGATCTTCCGGATCTGAAGGGTCGTTGCAGCGAAGTTTTGTAACCCCCCACATCCCCCCACAAGCACCACGAGGAGACCCCTCTTCATGGCAACTCACAAGCGTGTCCGCTCGGTGAAGCTCGTCGCGGCGATAGCCACCACGGCCACCGCGGTCGGCGTCACCGTCTTCGCGACCTCGTTCGCCGGTGCGGCAACCCCCGCCGAGGGCAAGGTCTACGGAGCCGACGCCAAGGGCGCCGTCTCCGGCAGCTACATCGTCATGCTCGACGAGAAGGCCAACAAGGGTGCCAAGTCGGACCTGGCCAAGGAGTACGGCGGCGAGCTGAAGCGGAACTACTCCTCCGCGATCAACGGCTTCTCGGCCAAGGGCCTCAGCGAGACCGACGCCAAGCGTCTGGCCGCCGACCCGGCCGTCGGCAAGGTCGTCCAGTCCAAGAAGTTCAGCATCAACGCGACCCAGGACGACCCGCCGTCGTGGGGCCTGGACCGCATCGACCAGGACGACACCGCCGGCGACAAGAAGTACACGTACCCGGACGCGGCCGGTGAGGGCGCCACGGCGTACGTCATCGACACCGGTGTCCGTGTCAGCCACAAGGACTTCGGCGGCCGCGCCACGTCCGGCTTCGACGCCGTCGACAACGACGACGACGCGGACGACGGCAACGGCCACGGCACGCACGTCGCGGGCACCATCGCCGGTGACGCGCACGGTGTCGCCAAGAAGGCGAAGATCGTCGCGGTCCGCGTCCTCGACGACCAGGGCTCCGGCACCACCGAGCAGGTCGTCGCCGGCATCGACTGGGTCACCAAGAACCACAAGGGCCCCTCGGTCGCCAACATGAGCCTGGGCGGCGGCGCCGACGAAGCGCTCGACGCGGCGGTCCAGAAGGCGATCGCCTCCGGCGTCACCTTCGCGGTCGCGGCCGGCAACGAGTCGTCGGACGCCGGTCAGGGCTCCCCGTCCCGCGTGAAGGAGGCCATCACGGTCGCCTCCTCCACCAAGGACGACGAGCAGTCGGACTTCTCCAACTTCGGCAAGGTCGTGGACATCTACGCCCCGGGCTCGGACATCACGTCCGACTGGAACACGGGTGACGACGCCACCAACACCATCTCCGGTACGTCGATGGCCACCCCGCACGTCGTGGGCGCCGCCGCCGTCTACCTCGGGTCCCACCCGGACGCCAAGCCGGACGCCGTCTCCAAGGCGCTGACCGACGGTGCGACCGCGGACAAGATCTCCAACCCGAGCGAGGGCACGCCCAACAAGCTGCTCAAGGTCGTCGAGTAGGACCCGCACCCGCAGGACCCGTAACACCCGGTCGGGCAACGCCCCACTGAACCGGCGGCCGCCGCGCCCACCCCCACGG
>NZ_JBHTSF010000259.1:0-8558 GCF_042795295.1 Streptomyces sp. NPDC056486 | reverse complement strand
GCCCACAAGCAGTTGCTTGTGGGCCCCTTCGCCGTTCCGTACCTGTCGTGCCGTGCGGCCGTCAGTCCCTGTTCTGCCGCCCGTTCCCGTTCCCGTTCGGGTTCTCCGGGATCTCGATGGAGTCGCTCGGATCCGGCTCGTCCGTCGGGTCCGTCGGGTCCTCCGTCGTCGGATCGTCCGTGGGCTCGTCCGTCGTCGGGTCGTCCGTCGGCTTGTCCGTCGTCGGGTCGTCGGACGGCGGCTTCGTCGTCGGGTCCTGCGTGTCCGACGGCTCGTCCGTCGGTTCGTCCGGGGCGCTCGTCGTCGGGTCCGGGGGCGGCGCGATGGCCGCGCCCATGGACGTGTCCAGGTCGAACTCGCTGGGCGAGCCCATCGCCTTGAAGGTGTACGCCGCCCAGATCTGCGCCGGGAAGCTGCCGCCGTCGACACGCGGCAGACCGCCCGCGCCCTTCATGGAGACCTGCTTGCTCTGCTCGGCCGTGCCCGCGGCGCCCTCGCCGAAGAGGCCGACGGAGGTGACGAGCTTCGGCGTGTATCCGGTGAACCAGGCCGACTTGTTGTCGTCCGACGTACCGGTCTTGCCCGCCACGTCCTGTACGGGGCTGCGCACCGCGCTGCCCGTACCGTCGTCGACCACGCCGGTCAGGACCGAGGTGAGCGAGTCCGCGGTGCCGCGATCGACGGCCTGCTCGCCGATCGGGTCCGGCAGGTCGATCGTGCGGTCCTTGTGCTCGACGGAGGCCACGACCGCAGGGGTGACCTTCACGCCGTGGTTGTCGAGCGTGGCGTAGACGCCCGCCATCTCCAGCGGGCTCGCGCCCATGGTGCCCAGGGTCTGGGCGGGCACGGCGGGCAGATCCTCGACGTTCATGCCGAGGTCGCCCGCGGTCTTGAGCACCTCGTCCATGCCGACGTCCACGCCCATCTGCGCGAAGACGGAGTTGACGGACTTGTTCATCGCCTTCTGGACGGTGACCGGGCCGTAGCTCTTGTCGTCCTCGTTCGGGGGCGCGAAGCCGATGTCGCTGCCCTTGACGGGGCGCTTGCTGGTGCCGTCGTAGATCGTGTTCGCCGTGATCGGCTGGTCGGTCTGGGTCGTGGCGCCCTTCTCCAGGGCGGCGGCCAGGATCAGCGGCTTGAAGGTGGAGGCGGGCTGGTAGTCACGCCGGGTGGCGTTGTTCGTGAAGTGCTTCACGTAGTCCTTGCCGCCGTACATCGCAAGGACCTTGCCGGTCTTGGGGTCGACGGACGCGGCGCCCGCCTGCACCCGGGCGTCGGCCTTGTTCTTCTCGGGGTCGAGCTTGTCGTTCAGCGTCTTGTCGACGGCCTTCTCGAGCTGCTTCTGCTTCTTCGCGTCGATGTTGAGCGTGATCGAATAGCCGCCCGCATCGAACTGCTCCTCGCTGAGGTGGCCGGCCTTCATGACCTCGGCCTTGGCCTCCTTCACGAGGTAGCCGGTCTGCCCCTCAAGGCCGGGCGCGGCCTTGGGCGACATCGGCTTCTTGAACGTCAGGCCTTCGCGCTCGCTCGCGGGCAGCCAGCCCTCCTCGACCATGTTGTCGAGCACGTAGTTCCAGCGCGCCTTGACGAGCTTCTTGCTGGCGTCCGTGGCGGAGGTCCAGTCGTACTGGCTGGGGGCCTGGAGGAGGGCGGCGAGATAGGCGCCCTGCGTGACGTTCAGCTTCTCTGCGTCGACTCCGTAGTACGCCTGGGCGGCGGCCTGGATCCCGTAGGCGCCGCGGCCGTAGTAGCTGGTGTTGATGTACCCGGCGAGGATGTCGTCCTTGCTCTTGTTCTGGTCCACCTTCAGCGAGATGACCAGTTCCCTGAACTTACGGGTCACCGTCTGGTCCTGCGTCAAGTAGTAGTTCTTGACGTACTGCTGGGTGATCGTCGAGCCACCCTGCTTGCCCTTGCCGGTGACCGTGTTGAGCAGGCCGCGGGCCGTGCCCTTGAAGTCGACGCCCTTGTCCTTGTAGAAGGACTTGTTCTCGGCGGCCACGAAGGTCCGCTGGACGTCCTTGGGGACCTTGTCCAGGTCGACGACCTCGCGGTTCAGCTCGCCGGTCCTGGCGATGACCTTGCCGTTCTTGTACTTGTAGACGTTGCTCTGGAGCTTGGCCGCGGCGTTGCCCTCGGGCACCTCGACCATCATGTAGAGAACGACGAAGCCGAGCATGCCGAGCAGGCAGAGCCCGAAGAACGTACCCAGGATCTTCTTCAGCGTGAAGAAGCGGCGTATGCCCTTGCGCTTGGGTTTGCCGTCACCGGCGGGGCGCTTGCGCGCTGCCCGGCGCGCACCGCGCTGCCGCGCCTGTCGCTCTTCCGCTCGGCCCATGAGTGTGTGTGCTCCGCTTCCGTCTCGTTCGCGTGTCCGTGTGTCGTCGTGCGGTGTCGCCCGTACAAGGACCGGACAGTCGGCCGACCGTATGACCGGCAAGTCAGCTCAAGAAACTAACACCGCACCTGGGGACAAAGGACTGCCGATCCGGCCTTTTCCGGACGTGACAATCAGCACCTGCCCCACAGGAACCGGTGATTGCCCCGAGTAGATCGACGATCCAGGGGCCCAGAAGGTTGCCCGCTTTCCGAACCTGTGAGCTCCACACCGGGGGTATACATGCCACGTATACACACGGTGTAGAGTGCTCCGCATGTCCATCGGTCACACCCTCCTCGGCCTCCTTGAGTCGGGCCCGCGCCACGGCTACGACCTCAAGCGCACCTTCGACGAGAAGTTCGGTCACGACAAGCCACTGCACTACGGGCAGGTCTACTCGACCATGTCCCGCCTCCTGAAGAACGGCCTCGTCGAGGTCGACGGCGTGGAGTCAGAGGGCGGCCCCGAGCGCAAGCGGTACGCGATCACCGAAGCCGGCATCACCGATGTCGAGCAGTGGCTCGCCACCCCGGAGAAGCCCGAGCCCTACCTCCAGTCGACCCTCTACACGAAGGTCGTCCTCGCACTGCTCACCGAGCGCGACGCCTCGGAGATGCTCGACGCCCAGCGCGCCGAGCACCTGCGCCTGATGCGCATCCTCACCGACCGCAAGCGCAAGGGTGACCTCGCCGATCAGCTGATCTGCGACCACGCGCTCTTTCACCTAGAAGCCGACCTGCGCTGGCTGGAGCTCGCCGCCGCACGCCTCGGCAAGCTCGCCCAGGAGGTGCGCTCCGCATGACCCCCGCAGGTTCCCTCCTCACCGCATCCGGCCTTCGCAAGACGTACGGCCCGACGACCGCGCTCGACGACGCGGGCTTCTCCATCCACCCCGGCGAGGTCGTCGCCGTGATGGGCCCTTCCGGCTCCGGCAAGTCCACGCTGCTGCACTGCCTCGCGGGGATCATCAAGCCCGACTCGGGCTCCATCACGTACAACGGCCGCGAACTCGCGGGCCTGCCGGACGCCGCGCTGAGCGCCCTGCGCCGCAGCGAGTTCGGGTTCGTCTTCCAGTTCGGGCAGCTGGTCCCCGAGCTGACGTGCGTGGAGAACGTCGCGCTTCCGCTGCGCCTCAACGGCGCCAAGCGCAAGGACGCCGAGGCGACCGCCCGCACCTGGATGGAGCGTCTGGAGGTCGAGGACGTCGCCGCCAAGCGGCCCGGCGAGGTCTCCGGCGGCCAGGGCCAGCGCGTCGCCGTGGCCCGCGCGCTCGCCACCAACCCGCGCGTCCTCTTCGCCGACGAACCGACCGGCGCGCTCGACTCGCTCAACGGCGAGCGCGTGATGGAGCTGCTCACCGACGCAGCCCGCTCGACGAACGCCGCCGTGGTCCTGGTCACGCACGAGACGCGTGTCGCCGCCTACTCCGACCGCGAGATCGTCGTGCGCGACGGCAAGTCACGGGACATGGAGCGGGCCGTATGAGCCTCGACACCCACTCCAAGGCCCGTACGGGGCCTGCGGCGCCGCTCCCCGAGCACACCGCGCCCACAGGCGTCCGCGCCTGGGTCCGCGATCTCGTGATGGGCATACGGTTCGCCGTCGGCGGCGGCCGTGCGGGCTGGGCCCGCACGATCATGACCGCGGTCGGCGTCGGCCTCGGTGTGGCGCTGCTGCTCGGCGCGGCCTCCGTGCCGAATCTGCTCCAGCACCGCGAGGACCGCTCGGTCGCCCGCTCGGACGCGGGCCAGTTCGACGGCAAGCACCACAAGCGGTCCGACTCCACCGTCCTCACCCGCGGCGCCGACACCGACTTCCGGGACTCGACGGTGCAGGGCCGTACGGTGCGCGCCGAGGGCAAGCACCCCGCCCTGCCGCCCGGCCTGGAGAAGCTGCCCGCGGACGGCGAGATGGTCGTATCGCCCGCCCTGCGCGACCTCATGAACAGCTCGGAGGGCAAGCTCCTCAAGGAGCGCTTCGGCGCGTACCGCATCACGGGCACCATCGGCGACCCGGGCCTGGTCCACCCCCAAGAGCTCTACTTCTACACGGGCTCCGATGCCCTCACCCAGGCCAAGGGCGGCCACCGGATAGCGGAGTTCGGCTATCAGGAGCCTCCGAAGCCGCTGGATCCGATCCTCATCGTGCTGGTCGTCCTGGGCTGCGTGGTCCTTCTGACCCCCGTGGTCATCTTCATCGGCACGGCGGTCCGCTTCGGCGGCGACCGGCGGGACAAGCGCCTCGCCGCGTTGCGTCTTGTCGGCGCGGACGCACGGGCGGTACGCAGGATCGCGGCGGGCGAGGCCCTGTGCGGCGCGCTGCTCGGCCTGGTCTTCGGCGGCGTCGCCTTCCTCGGCCTACGCGAGCTGCTCGGCGTGTTCGACGTGTGGAAGGTCAGCGCCTTCGCCACCGATGTGACGCCGGTGCCCGGCCTCGCGGTGCTCGTCCTGGTTGCCGTCCCGCTCACCGCCTTCGTGGTCACGCTGATCTCGCTGCGGGCCGTCTCCATCGAGCCCCTCGGCGTCTTCCGCAGCGCGAAGCCCCGCAAGCGCCGCATCTGGTGGCGCGTCCTCATGCCGGTGGCAGGCATCGGCATCCTGCTGGCATCGGGCCGCCTCGCGGGCGACATGACCCCGCCCGTCTACGCCATCGGCGTGGGAGCGACGCTCACCCTGATCGGCCTTGCCGCGCTGCTCCCCTGGCTCGTCGAAGCGGCCGTGGCCAAGCTGCGCGGCGGCCCCGTGCCCTGGCAGCTGGCCATCCGCAGGCTCCAGTTGAGCAGCGGTACGGCGGCCCGCACGGTCAGCGGCATCACGGTCGCGGTGGCGGGCGCCATCGCCCTGCAGATGATGTTCGGCTCGATGCACAACGACTTCGACCGGGTCACGGACAACGACCCGGGCCGGGCCAAGCTCCAGGTGCGCGCGGACGTCGGGGACGGCGAGCTCGCCGAGCAGATGATCGAAAAGTTCCGTACGACCAAGGGCGTCAAGAACGTCATCGGCACGGTCGTCTCGTACGTCGTGAAGCCGGGCAAGCTGAAGAACGCCGACGACATCAGGCCCACCACCGAGCTGAGCGTCGGCACCTGCGCGAACCTGCGCGAGCTGGCCCGGATCCGCTCGTGCAAGGACGGCGACACGTTCGTCGTGCACACCGGGGACGCCGAAATGAACAAGTGGGTCGACGAGACGGCCCGCCCCGGCAAGCCCATCGACCTGAACTCCGACAGCTGGGACATACCCGGCCACAAGCACATCCCGTGGACGCTGCCCGCCGATTCCCGCACGGTCACGGCCCGCCCCGACCCGGGCGGCGACCTGCACGACGGCATCTTCGCGACGCCCGGCGCGGTCTCCGCGTCCAAGCTGGTCGGCGCCTCGACGAACGCCATGATCCAGGTCGATCCGTCCGTGCCGGACAACGAGGAGTACATCCGCAACACCGCGGCCCGCATCGACCCGTTCCTCGACGTGATGACGCTGCGCGCGGTCGAGCGGGACAAGCAGTACGCCTCCATCCAGACCGGTCTGCAGATCGGCGCGATGGCGACGATGGTCCTCATCGCGGCGTCCATGCTGGTGTCACTCCTTGAGCAACTGCGCGAGCGCAAGCGCCTGTTGGCCGCCCTCACCGCGTTCGGCACGCGCCGCTCGTCGATGGCGTGGTCGATCCTGTGGCAGACGGCGATCCCGGTGGTGCTCGGCCTCGGCCTCGCCATCGCGGGCGGCCTCGGTCTCGGCCTCGTCATGGTCCGCATGATCGAGAAGTCGGTCGAGGACTGGTGGGTCTTCCTGCCCTTGACCGGCGCCGGTGCCGTGCTCGTCGCCGTCGTGACGCTGCTCAGCCTGCCGCCGCTGTGGCGCATGATGCGCCCGGACGGCCTGCGGACGGAGTAACTCCCTTTACGGAAGCAGGGCGTTGCCGGTGCGGGGTCACAACACCCGCACCGGCAACGGCTTTACGGCCCCCCTCAGGGCGGCGGCGAGCACCTCGTACTCCGCGCCCCGCGCGGCCCCCGAACGCATCGCGAGGGCGATGCGCCGGGTCGGCGCCGGATCGGCGAAGTACCCGGTGAGCAGCTGGTTACTGCGGCTGGTCTCGACGCGGACGGCGGTGCGCGGAAGCAGCGTCACACCGAGCCCGCCGGCCACCAGCTGTACGAGGGTGGAGAGCCCGGCGGCGGTCGTGGTCACCGGGGCGTCCGCGCGCCCGGCCTCCCGGCAGATGTCCAGGGCCTGGTCGCGCAGGCAGTGCCCTTCGTCGAGCAGCAGCAGGTTCAGCTCGCGCAGCGCGTCGCGCGGAATCCCCTCGCGTCCGCCGAGCCAGTGGTCAAGGGGCGTGACGAGCACGAAGTCCTCGTCGAACAGCGGCATTTCGGTGACCCCAGGCACACCGAGCGGCACGGCGAGAAGGAGCAGATCGAGCCGCCCCGCGCCGAGCCCCTCGATCAGCGACGAGGTCTGCTCCTCGTGCACCTGGAGATCGAGGTCCGGGTACTTCTGGTGGACGAGCCCGATGAACGTGGGCAGCAGATAGGGCGCCACGGTCGGGATCACGCCGAGCCGCAGCGCTCCGGTGAACGGGGCGCGCACCGCGTCGGCCTCCTCCATCAGCGCCCCGACCTCCTCCAACACGGCCCTGGCCCGCACCGCGAGGCGCTCGCCCGCCGACGAGAGCAGCACCTTGCGGGTCGTACGCTCGAGCAGGGTGACCCCGAGTGTCTCCTCCAGGGCGGACACGGCGCCGGAGAGCGCGGGCTGGCTCATGCCGATCGCGGCGGCGGCGTCGCGGAAGTGCAGATGCTCGGCGACGGCGGCGAAGGCGCGCAGCTGGGCGAGGCTCGGCTGGCGGGCGCCGCGCTTGGCCGCGGGCTTGGCGCTGGTGGCCACGGCACTCCTCCTTCTCACGCGTCCCCTTACTACTGGGACTGATAGCTAGGTCCGATCAACACGACCCACTCTAGCTATTTCCATAATCAATGCACCCTGTGCCACCATCAACACCAGTCCAACCCCCCAGGAAACTCCCCAAAAGGGATTTTCTTTGCAGCAAGGAGAGCGCGTGCTCACTGTCGGTGACAAGTTCCCCCAGTTCGATCTGACTGCCTGTGTCTCGCTGGAGAAGGGCTCGGAGTTCCAGCAGATCGACCACAAGACCTACGAGGGCAAGTGGAAGATCGTCTTCGCGTGGCCCAAGGACTTCACCTTCGTGTGCCCGACCGAGATCGCCGCCTTCGGCAAGCTGAACGAAGAGTTCGCTGACCGTGACGCCCAGATCCTCGGCTTCTCCGGTGACTCCGAGTTCGTGCACCACGCCTGGCGCAAGGACCACCCGGACCTGACGGACCTGCCCTTCCCGATGCTGGCCGACTCGAAGCACGAGCTCATGCGTGACCTCGGCATCGAGGGCGAGGACGGCTTCGCCCAGCGCGCCGTCTTCATCGTCGACCAGAACAACGAGATCCAGTTCACGATGGTGACCGCCGGTTCCGTGGGCCGTAACCCCAAGGAGGTCCTCCGGGTCCTCGACGCCCTCCAGACGGACGAGCTGTGCCCCTGCAACTGGAGCCAGGGCGACGAGACCCTGGACCCGGTCGCGCTGCTCTCGGGCGAGTGAACGGAGCTTTCTGACATGGCACTCGACGAACTGAAGTCCGCCGTACCGGACTACGCCAAGGACCTGAAGCTGAACCTCGGCTCGGTCATCGGCAACTCGGACCTGCCGAAGCAGCAGCTCTGGGGCACGGTGCTCGCCTGCGCGATCGCATCCCGCTCCACCACGGTGCTGCGCGAGCTGGAGCCCGAGGCGAAGGCGAACCTCTCCCCCGAGGCGTACACCGCCGCCAAGTCGGCCGCGGCCGTCATGGCGATGAACAACGTCTTCTACCGCACGCGTCACCTGCTTTCGGACCCCGAGTACGGGACGATGCGGGCCGGCCTGCGGATGAACGTCATCGGTAACCCGGGCGTGGAGAAGGTCGACTTCGAGCTGTGGTCGCTCGCGGTTTCCGCGATCAACGGCTGCGGCCAGTGCCTCGACTCCCACGAGCAGGTGCTGCGCAAGGCGGGCGTGGATCGCGAGACGATCCAGGAAGCCTTCAAGATCGCCGCGGTCATCCAGGCGGTCGGCGTGACGCTGGACTCCGAGGAGTCCCTCGCGTAGCGGTCCCCTGAGC
>NZ_JBHTSF010000258.1:0-8668 GCF_042795295.1 Streptomyces sp. NPDC056486 | reverse complement strand
CCGCCTGGTCGCGGTCGGCGGTGGCGCCCGTGAGCTGTGGACCCGGATCGTCTCGGACGTGACCGGGCGCGAGCAGCACCTGCCGCGCCACACCATCGGCGCCGCGTACGGCGACGCGTTCCTCGCGGCGATCGGCGCCGGGCTCGCCGAGCCGGGCGACATCGCGCACTGGAACCCGACGGTCGAGGTGGTCACCCCGGAGGCGACCGCCTCGACCGTCTACGACCAGCTGTACGGGCTCTACCTGGACCTGTATCCGGCGACCCGCGAGGCCGCACACCTGCTGGCGCGCCTCAACTAGCCTGCTGCGACTAGTTGTTGGTGGTCACGTGGACGTAGTCGACGACGAGCTGTTGCGGGAAGCTCGTGTTGCCGTCCGGGTCGCCGGGCCAGTAGCCGCCGACCGCCAGGTTGAGGATCAGGAAGAAGGGCTTGTCGAAGACCCACTGCTTGCCGCCCAGGTCGGCCGGTGTGCGGGTCTGGTAGACGTTGCCGTCCACTGACCACGTGACCTTGTTGGGTGACCAGTCCACCGCGAAGGTGTGGAACTTGTCCGAGAACGCCTCGCCGCCGGGCAGGGTGTAGCCCGCGCCGATGCCGCCGGAGCCCGAGTACCCGGGGCCGTGCAGCGTGCCGTGGACGGTGCCCGGTTCGAAGCCGACGTTCTCCATGACGTCGATCTCACCGCTCTGGGGCCAGCCCACGTTGCCGATGTCCGCGCCGAGCATCCAGAACGCGGGCCACATGCCCTGCCCCTTCGGCACCTTCATCCGGGCCTCGACATGGCCGTACGTCTGCGTGAACTTGCCCGAGGTGTTGAGCCGGGAGGAGGTGTACTCGCACTTGCCGTACCAGCACTGGTAGTTCTCGGGGTTCTCCTTGCGGGCGGTGATGACCAGGTTGCCCTGGCCGTCGAGGGCGGCGTTCTTGTTGCCCGATGTGTAGTACTGCCGCTCGTGGTTGTTGACGTTGTCGCCGGTCTCGATCTGCCACTTGCTGCCGTCGACCGCGGAGCCGGCGGCGCCGTTGAAGTCGTCGGTGAAGGTGGCAGCCGCGGCTGAGCTGACCGGGGAGGAAGAGGGGGCCGCCGACGCTCCGGCGGGGAGTCCGGCCAGGGCCGAGGCACAGCAGGCCAGGGCGACCGTGGAGAGCGTCGCACGGCGGCGCCAAGAGGTGTGCACTGTCATCACATCGCTTCACGTGGGGGTGGCGAGAGAGTGGGGGGTGCGAGATTGGTGCGGGGTATTGAGGTGTACGCATACCAAATCAAGACATGCGCATGACAACGCGACATCGAGAACTGAACGCGGCGGGCGATCAACCCCGAGGCTTTGTTCAGTACTTGATTTAAGGCAGCCTCCGGTTCGACGTCAAGGAGTTGGTGCGGACCAATCTCACCGGCCCCCGGCCGTCGCCCGCGCCAGATACGGCGCCGTCCGGCTCCCCGCGGCCCGCGCCACCGCATCTGGCGGCCCCGCAGCGACCACGCGACCGCCCTTGTCGCCGCCGCCGGGACCCAGGTCGATCACCCAGTCCGCGCCCGCCACCACCGCCATGTCGTGCTCGACGACCACCACCGAATGACCCGCGTCGACCAGGCCGTGCAGCTGACGCATCAGGACCTCGACATCGGCCGGGTGGAGCCCGGTCGTCGGCTCGTCCAGGAGGTAGAGCGTGTGACCGCGCCGCACACGCTGCAACTCGCTCGCCAGCTTGATGCGCTGGGCCTCGCCCCCCGAGAGCTCCGTCGCGGGCTGACCCAGGCGCAGATAGCCGAGGCCCACGTCCAGGAGGGTCCGCAGGCTGCGCGCGACGGCCGGGGTGTCCGCGAAGAACTCCGCCGCCGACTCCACCGTCAGATCGAGCACCTCCGCGATATTCCGTCCCTGGTACGTCACTTCGAGGGTCTCGGGGTTGTAGCGCGCACCCCCGCAGTCGGGGCACGGCGCGTACGTACTGGGCAGGAAGAGCAGTTCCACGCTCACGAACCCCTCGCCCTGACAGGTCTCGCACCGCCCGCCCGCGACGTTGAACGAGAAGCGCCCGACGCCGTAACCCCGTGTCCGTGCCGCGTCCGTGGCCGCGAAGACCTTGCGCACGACGTCGAAGAGGCCCGTGTAGGTGGCCAGATTGGAGCGCGGTGTGCGGCCGATCGGCTTCTGGTCGACGCACACCAGGCGCCCCACGCCGTCAAGGTCCTCGGTGACCTCGCCGATGAGCGTGGACTTGCCCGAACCGGACACGCCGGTGACCGCGGTGAAGGCACCGAGCGGGAACTCGGCCGTCACGTCGCGCAGGTTGTGCCGGCTCACGGGGCCGACCTTCAGCCAGCCGCGCGGGGCGCGCACCCGGCGTACCGGAGCGGGCTCGCGATCGAAGAGGAAGCGCGCCGTCGCGGACTCCGTGACGCTCTCCAGATCCGCCACCGGGCCACTGTGCAGGACCTGGCCGCCGTGCTCACCCGCGTCCGGGCCCACGTCGACGAGCCAGTCCGCGTGGCGCATGACATCGAGATGGTGTTCCACGACGAACACCGAGTTGCCCGCGGCCTTGAGCCGGTCCAGGACGGTGAGCAGGGCCTCCGTGTCCGCCGGGTGCAGACCGGCCGACGGCTCGTCAAGGACGTACACGACACCGAAGAGTCCCGAGCGCAACTGGGTCGCCAGGCGCAGTCGTTGGAGCTCACCCGTGGAGAGAGTGGGCGTGGCGCGGTCCGGGCTCAGGTAGCCGAGACCCAGTTCGGTGATCGTGGCGATGCGGGCAAGGAGGTCGTCGGACAGAACGCGCGCCGCCTCCGAACCCGTGCTGCCCTGGAGGGCCTTGGCCAGTTCCGACAGGGGTAGCGCGGCGAGGTCGGCGATCGTGCGGCCCGCGAACGTGACCGCCATCGCCTCCGGCCGGAGTCTGCTGCCCCCGCAGGCCGGACAGTCGGCGCTCGCCAGGAACCGCTCGGCCTTGGCGCGCAGCGTCTGGCTCTTGGAGTCCGAGAACGTCTTCATCACATAGCGCTGTGCGCTCATGTACGTGCCCTGGTACGGGCGCTGGATACGGCCCGCGTCCCGCACCGGGTGCACCGTCACCACCGGCTGCTCGTCCGTGAACAGGATCCAGTTCCGGTCCGCCTGTGGCAGCTCGCGCCAGGGAAGGTCGACGTCGTACCCCAGCGCGTCCAGGACGTCCCGCAGATTCTTGCCCTGCCACGCCCCGGGCCAGGCCGCGATCGCGCCCTCACGGATGGAGAGGGACGGATCGGGGACCAGGAGTTCCTCGCTCGTGCGGTGCACACGGCCCAGGCCGTGGCACTGCGGGCAGGCCCCGGCCGCCGTGTTCGGCGAGAAGGCGTCCGAGTCGAGCCGCTCGGCGCCCTCGGGATAGGTCCCGGCGCGGGAGAACAGCATGCGCAGCGAGTTCGAGAGGTTGGTGACGGTGCCCACCGAGGAGCGGGACGTGGGCGCCGAGCGGCGCTGCTGGAGCGAGACCGCAGGAGGCAGGCCGGTGATCTCACCGACCTTCGGCGCGCCCACCTGGTGGATGAGGCGCCTGGCGTACGGGGCGACGGACTCGAAGTACCGGCGCTGGGCCTCCGCGTAGATCGTCCCGAAGGCGAGCGACGACTTGCCCGAGCCGGAGACACCGGTGAAGACCGCGAGGACGTCACGCGGAACATCCACGTCGACGTTCCGCAGATTGTGCTCGCGGGCACCCCGGACGCGGACGAACGGATCGTGGGGGCTGTGCATGGGGACTCCGTACGCGGTTCGGGGGCAAACCCCACGATTCTAGGTCGCGGCCAGACCCGCGACCCGGGAGAGGCGCCGGAAGGAGTCGAGCAGACCTTCGCGGTCGTACGTACTGGTCGTGACCAGGACTTCTTGCGCCCCGCTCTCCTTGATCAGCGTTTCGAGCTCGTCGGCCACCTGTTCCTCCGTGCCGTGGATGTGGCCGACGAGACCGGATTCGAAGAAGTCGCGCTCCCTCTCGGTCATCGTCATCTCCGGTGACGTGATGCGCTCGGCCGGGGGCAGGGGCGGGAACGTGCCGTGGGTGCGTGAGTACGCCATCGACCAGGCTTCCGGGATCAGCAGGCGGCGGGCCTCCTCGGGCGTCCCCGCGACGGCGACGGAGCCCGAGACGACGACGTACGGCTCGCTCGACCACTGTGAAGGCCGGAACGACGAGCGGTACTGCTCGATGCCGCGGAGCATCTTCTCGCGGCTCCTGATGTCGCCGATGACCATGGGAAGCCCGGCCTGTGCCGCGATGGTGGCGCCCTCGCCCATGGCCAGGACGAACGGCGGGACCGTCAGACCTTCGGCGGGGCGGGCATGCGCTCCGGTGTCCGATGTGCCGCGGAACCAGCCCAGGAGCTCGGTGAGCTGCGCGGCGAAGTCCTCCGCGTCGTGCTTGTCCCGGCCAAGAGCCCTGCGCACCCCGTCGGTGAAGCCCACCGAGCGGCCGAGCCCCATGTCGATGCGCCCGGGGAAGAGCGCTTCGAGGACCCCGAACTGCTCGGCGACGATGAGAGGTTGGTGGTTCGGCAGCATCACGCCGCCCGTGCCGACCCGGATGGTGCGCGTCGCGGCGGCGACGGCCGCGGCGAGGACGGTCGGCGCGGACCCCGCGACGCCCGGCACCGCGTGGTGCTCCGACACCCAGAAACGATGAAAGCCGAGCTCTTCGAGTTCCTGGGCCAGGCGCACGGTGTCACGCAGGGCCTCGGGACCGTCGTGCCCCTCGCGGGTGCGGGAACGGTCGAGTACGGAGAAACGGGTTGCTTCCACGCGACACCTCTTCTCCGGCTGAACTCCTCCGCGATTCTGAGAATCCGCGGATCTGCGGTCTCAATTTTCCGTCAGGTCCGCGGGGCGGGCAAAGTGATTTTGATCTCCGCTTCTTTGATCTCCGCTTCTTTGGTCTCGCGAAGTCACGCCGGACGCAGCCACAGCGTGGCCAGTGGAGGGAGAGTCACGTGGAGGCGGGACGGAAAGGCTCCGGCGGCCGCAGGGGTCGCTTCCAGCAGGTCGGGGTTGCGCACGTCGCCGCCGCCGTACTGGGCCGCGTCGGTGTTGAGCGTCTCTCTCCAGGCGCTGACTGTCTCAGGCACCCCGAGCGGGTAGTTGTGGCGCACCACCGGGGAAAAGTTGCTCACGGCCAGGATCGGGGTCCCGTCGGCCGCGAAGCGCAGGAACGCCACCACATTGTCCTGCGCCGCGTCCGCCTCGACCCAGGCGAATCCGGCCGGGACCGTGTCCTGCTCCCACAGTGCGGGGGCGGCCCGGTACTGGTGATTGAGGTCGCGCACCAGCCGCTGCACGCCGCTGTGGTCCGGCTGCGCGGGACAGGACGCGTCCAGCAGCCCCCAGTCCAAGCCGTGCTCCTGCGACCACTCGGCGCCCTGGGCGAACTCCTGCCCCATGAAGAGGAGTTGTTTACCGGGGTGGGCCCACATGTACGCCAGGTAGGCGCGGTGGTCGGCGCGCCGCTGCCACCAGTCGCCCGGCATCTTGGACACCAGCGCACCTTTGCCGTGCACGACTTCGTCGTGTGAGATCGGCAGGAGGTAGTTCTCGCTGTACGCGTAGACCATCGCGAAGGTCAACTCATGGTGGTGGTACTGCCGGTGCACGGGCTCGTGCTGGATGTACTCCAGGGAATCGTGCATCCAGCCCATGTTCCATTTCAAGCCGAAACCCAAGCCACCGAAGCCGCCCGGGCCGGTGTGGTGGGTGGCCCGCGTGACACCGTCCCATGCCGTCGACTCCTCGGCGATGGTGACCACCCCGGGGCAGCGGCGGTAGACCGTCGCGTTCATCTCCTGCAGGAACGACACCGCGTCCAGGTTCTCCCGGCCGCCGTGTTCGTTGGGCGCCCACTGCCCCTCCTCGCGTGAGTAGTCGAGGTAGAGCATCGAGGCCACCGCGTCCACCCGCAGCCCGTCCACATGGAACTCCTCGCACCAATAACTCGCGTTGGCCACGAGGAAGTTACGCACCTCCCGGCGCCCGAAGTCGAAGGTGAGAGTGCCCCAGTCGGGGTGTTCGGCACGCCGGGGGTCCTGCGGCTCGTACAGCGGCTCGCCGTCGAATGCCGCAAGCGCCCAGTCGTCCTTGGGGAAGTGGGCGGCGACCCAGTCCACGATCACGCCGATGCCCGCCTGGTGCAGCGCGTCCACGAGGTACTTGAAGTCGTCGGGCGTGCCCAGGCGGGCTGTCGGTGCGTAGAGCCCGGTGGCCTGATAGCCCCACGATCCACCGAACGGATGCTCGGCCACCGGCAGGAACTCCACGTGCGTGAACCCGGCATCGGCCACGTAGGCCGTGAGCTGTTCGGCAAGCTGCCGGTAGGAAAGGCCGATCCGCCAGGAAGGCAGATGGACCTCGTACACGGAGAAGGGGGACCGGCACACGGGGCGGTCCGCCCGGTGCGCCATCCATGCCGTGTCTGCCCACACGTGGGTCGACCGAGTGACCACCGATGCGGTCGCGGGCGGTACCTCCGCCTGGCGGGCCATCGGGTCCGCGCGCACGGTGTGGGTGCCGTCGGGGCGTGTGATGTCGAACTTGTAGAGGTCCCCTTCGCCGACACCGGGGACGAAAAGCTCCCACACGCCGGTCGAGCCGAGAGAGCGCATGGGGTAGGCGGATCCGTCCCAACCGCAGAAGCCCCCGCACACCCTCACCCCCCTGGCGTTGGGCGCCCACACCGTGAAACGGGTGCCGGCGACACCCTGGTGGGTCATCGGGTGCGCTCCCAGCGCCTTCCACAGCTCCTCGTGCCGACCCTCACCGATCAGGTGCAGATCGAGTTCGCCCAGAGCGGGCGTGAAGCGATAGGGGTCATGGAGCGCGGTGTCCCGGCCGTCGTACGTCAGCCGCAGCGCGTACTCGGGGACCGACGCGATCGGCAGAACGCCCGAGAAGAAGCCGTCTCCCTCGTCGTTCAGTCTCGTGGTCCGCTCACCGACGACGAGCGTCGCCGCCTGGGCGTACGGGCGCAGCACCGTGAAAGCCACGCCACCGGGTACCGGATGCGCGCCGAGCAGCGCGTGCGGGTCATGGTGCGTGCCCGAGAGGAGGCGCTCGCGGCTCTCCGTATCGAGTTGCGGCGCGGGAGGACGTGTATGTGCGACGGCTGCCGTGGTCATCAGTGGCCTTTCGCGAGACGGGCGATCGCCGCCATGGGCACGGGCAGCCAGTCCGGACGGTGTCTGGCCTCGTACAACGCTTCGTACACCGCCCGGTCCGTCTCGTAGGCCCGCAGGAGCGCGCCCTGCTGCCGTGGGTCCCACGCCGATTCGGAGGCGTAGCCCGCGCAGTAGGCGTCCCGGCAACGCTCTGCCCACTGGGGCTGCCAAGGGCGCCTGGCATGGGCCGCGTAGTCGAAGGAGCGGAGCATGCCCGCGATGTCGCGTACGGGGGCCTGGGCGCGTCTTCGTTCGGCGATCGGGCGGGCCGGTTCGCCCTCGAAGTCGATGACGGACCACCGGTTCCCGGCCCGCAGGACCTGGCCGAGGTGCAGGTCCCCATGGATCCGCTGGTCCGGCCTGCCGGGGACGCGTGCTCCGACGACGTCGTACGCGGCCTGCAGACGGGACACGTAAGGAGCGAGCGCCGGTACCTGATGGGCGGTGGCGTCCAGGCGCGCGATCATCGCGGCGGCGAGCCGACCGCCCCCGTGCCGGTCAGGGAGGCCGGGCGCGAAGGCGTGAGCCAGGGCCAGATGCACTTCGGCGGTGGCGCGCCCCAGTTCGTACGACTCATCGGTGAAGTCCCTGCCCGATGCGAGGGCCTGCAGGGCGAGGGTCCAGCCGTCGGTCGCCTCGCGCAGGAAGGGCTGGAGCACCCCGAGTGTCGTCCTGCGAGGCTCGGCGGTCCAGAACCAGGCCACGGGAGCGGGTACGCGGGCGCAGCCTTCGCGGGCGAGCGCCCAGGGAACCTCCAGGTCCGGATTGATGCCGTACTGGATGCGGCGGAAGATCTTCAGGATGAAGGAATCGCCGTACACCAGGGAGGTGTTGGACTGCTCTCCGTCCAGGACGCGGGGCGTGAGCCCCGGGGGTATCGCGGCCTGTGCGTCACGTTCGAAGCGCAAGGGGCCTGCCGCGCCCGGGGTGCGGAGGCGCTCGAGCAGCAGCATGGCCGACCGGGGGTCGTGGAGGGCGTCGTACACGGTCAGGCCCTCGAAGGGGCCCCCGCCGGGGCGGCCGATGACGGCGTGGTGGAGGTGGGGCGGCAGGTCCTCGCTCACGCCGAGGAGCAGTTGGTAGCAGCCGTCGCGCGATCCGGCGTGCCGGGAACGGATAAGCAGGTGCAGGCAGCCCGGGTGCAGTTCGGTCATCGACACCACGCTCAGTTCCGTGATGGGAAGGCCTTTGCCCGCGAACCAGCGCTGCTTGGGCAGCCACTCCTCGAGTACCCCGCCCAGCGATGTGAGCATCAGCGGAGGACTGAGGGGGGTGCCGCGCGACGGCGTAGCGGTCTTCAACATGCGACACGTCCCTTCACAGGTACACGGCGGGGTCCGCCGGGCGGCGCGGATGCAGGTCGTCGTGCAGTCGGAACCAGTAGAAGCCGTGTCCGGCCAGGGTCAGGAGGTAGGGCAGCTCGCCGATGGCCGGGAAGCGCACCCCGCCGATCAGCTCGACCGGGTGGCGGCCGTTGAAGGTCTG
>NZ_JBHTSF010000257.1:0-8689 GCF_042795295.1 Streptomyces sp. NPDC056486 | reverse complement strand
GATGGTGATCCGCCGGGGCCCGTTGCCCTGGTGCGTACGACTGGTGAGCGGTGTCAGTCCGTGCCGGACTCCATCGCGGCACGGTCCAGCATCGTCTCTTCTTCCGTGGCCTCGCCGCGCGAGGCGATCGCCTCGGCGCCGCCGCCGTCCATCGCGCCGATCAGACCGGTCGAAGCCGCCTGCGCGGCGCCGATCGGCGTCGGGTGGCCGCCGCCGACCAGACCGAGGCCCGCGTACTGCTCGAGCCGCGCACGGGAGTCGGCGATGTCCAGGTTGCGCATGGTGAGCTGGCCGATCCGGTCCACCGGACCGAACGCCGAGTCCTCGGTCCGCTCCATGGAGAGCTTGTCCGGGTGGTAGCTGAACGCCGGGCCCTTGGTGTCGAGGATCGAGTAGTCCTCGCCGCGCCGCAGCCGCACGGTCACCTCGCCGGTGACGGCCGCGCCGACCCAGCGCTGCAGCGACTCGCGGATCATCAGCGCCTGCGGGTCGAGCCAGCGGCCCTCGTACATCAGCCGGCCGAGGCGCCGGCCCTCGTTGTGGTACGCGGCCAGGGTGTCCTCGTTGTGGATCGCGTTGACCAGGCGCTCGTAGGCGATGTGCAGGAGGGCCATGCCGGGCGCCTCGTAGATGCCGCGGCTCTTGGCCTCGATGATCCGGTTCTCGATCTGGTCGGACATGCCGATGCCGTGCCGCCCGCCGACCGCGTTGGCCTCCATGACGAGATCGACCGACGACGCGAACTCCTTGCCGTTGATCGTGACCGGGCGGCCCTGGTCGAAGCCGATCGTCACGTCCTCCGTGTCGATCTCCACCGACGGGTCCCAGAACCGCACGCCCATGATCGGGTCGACCGTCTCGAGCCCGGTGTCCAGGTGCTCCAGGGTCTTGGCCTCATGCGTGGCGCCCCAGATGTTGGCGTCCGTGGAGTACGCCTTCTCCGTCGAGTCCCGGTAGGGCAGCTCGTGCGCGACCAGCCACTCCGACATCTCCTTGCGGCCGCCGAGCTCGGTGACGAAGTCCGCGTCGAGCCAGGGCTTGTAGATCCGCAGGTACGGGTTGGCGAGCAGCCCGTACCGGTAGAACCGCTCGATGTCGTTGCCCTTGAAGGTGGAGCCGTCGCCCCAGATCTGCACCCCGTCCTCAAGCATCGCCCGCACCAGGAGCGTGCCGGTCACGGCACGGCCGAGCGGCGTGGTGTTGAAGTAGGGGCGACCGCCCGACCTGATGTGGAACGCGCCGCAGGCCAGCGCCGCAAGGCCTTCCTCGACCAGCGCCTCTCGGCAGTCGACGAGGCGGGTGATCTCGGCGCCGTACGCGGAGGCACGGCCGGGCACGGAGGCGATGTCGGGCTCGTCGTACTGGCCGATGTCGGCGGTGTACGTGCACGGGACGGCACCCTTGTCGCGCATCCAGGCGACGGCGACGGAGGTGTCGAGACCGCCGGAGAAGGCAATGCCGACGCGCTCGCCGGTGGGCAGGGAGGTGAGGACCTTGGACATAGGAAGAGTATGCATGACTTCGCATGACCATGCAACGTTGGTCACCCTCGGCAACGGAAATGCAGGGTCGCGCGGCCTAATGCTTAGGATGTGCAAGTGCACGATTACCGCATCAGGACGGCCATCGCCGACGACCTCGACGCCGCACGGGCCGTCATGCTCGACACCGTTTACCACGACTTCGGCACGGGGTACGTGCCACGCTGGCACGGCGACATCATCGACCTCGACGGCGCGTACGTGAGCCCCGCCCGCCACACACTGCTCGTCGCGGTGGACCAGCAGGACGGGGCAGTCGCCGCCACCGCCGCGCTCGACTCCCGCGGTCCCGCGCATCCGCCGAATCCGAGCTGGATCGCCGAACGCTTCCCCTCGGGCGAGACGGCGCAGCTCCGTCGCGTCTATGTACGCGCCGGGCACCGGCGACGCGGCCTCGCCCGGCGACTGGTCGGCGAGCTGTTGGACTTCGCCGCAACGGACGGCGGATACCGCTCCGTATATCTGCACACCGATCCGGCGGTGACCGGCGCCGAGGGCTTCTGGCGCTCACTGGGGAAGATCGTGCACGACGAGCGCGAGGACTCCGGCGAATCGCGCGTCATGCATTTCGAAGTGCCGATGCGGCCTTAGGCCCCAGCCCACCCCTCAACACCCCTCACCATGCGGCCGAGCCACACCCTCCGTCATTAATGGAAATGGTTGTCATGTAACCTCTGTGGCTGCCGCCGCACTTTCGGACACACTCCACCCCGAGAACGAGGACCATGCGCTCCGTCCGCCACCGCCCGCTCATAGCAGGACTGCTCGTCGCTCCCCTGCTCACCGGCTGTTTCGCCAGCAAGAACGACGCGTCGGGCGACACCGCGGGCGGTGCCAGGCTCAAGGTCGCGCTGGCCTTCCCACCCTCCGAGAACTTCTCTCCGTACGGTGCCGACGCCACGCTCCTCAGCCGTCTCGGCGTCACCGAGGGACTGACCGAGCTGGACGCGAACGGCACCGCCGCCCCCGCGCTCGCCGCGTCCTGGACACAGGAGGGCGACCGCAGCTGGCTGTTCACCCTGCGCCAGGCCACCTTCCAGGACGGCACCCGGGTCACGCCGTCCGCCGTCGCGTCGGCTCTCACCCACGCGGCCGAGGCCAAGCCCGTCACGGCCGCACTGTCGGGGGCCGCCCTCACCGCCAAGCCCGTCGGCGACGACCGGGTCCGGATCACCACCGCCGACCCGGACCCGGCACTCCCGCTGCGCCTGTCGAGCCCCGGCCTCGCCGTACTCTCCGCGAAGGCGTACGAGAAGGGCGACAAGGTCAGTCCGGTCGGGACCGCAACGGGACCCTTCGAGCTCACCAGGACCACCGGCGCCACCGCGGCGACCCTCGACCGCTTCGACGACTACTGGGACGGCCGCGCCCAGGCGTCCGGCGTCGACGCGAGGTTCATCGCCGACGGCACCGCGCGTACGAACGCGCTGCGCACCGGCGACGTGGACATCGCCGAGGCCGTCCCCGTCTCCCAGGCCGCATCGCTCGACAAGGGCCACGGCCGCGAGACCGCGACGGCACGCACCACGGCGCTCCAGCTCAACACCGAGAAGGGCGCCTTCAAGGACCCCGGCCTGCGCGCCGCCGCCCGTGCCGCGATCGACACGTCGGCGCTCGCCAAGGACGTGTACGAGGGCCACGCCGACACCGGCAAGGGCATCTTCGGCCCCGCCCTGAACTGGGCCGACGGGAAGCGCGACAAGCCCGAGGGGCAGGCGCGGGCCACGTCACCCGCCGGGAAATCGATCACCCTGGGCACGTACGACAACCGGCCCGAGCTGCCGGAGGTCGCCCAAGTGCTCAAGCAGCAACTGCAGAAGGCCGGATTCAAGGTGACGCTTGAGGTCCGTGAGTCCTCCCGCATCGAGGGCGACGCACTGGCCGGGAAGTTCGACGCGTTCGTCGGCGCCCGCAACACCATGCTCGACACCGGCGACCCCGTCTCGGTCCTCGCCAGCGACTACACCTGCGACGGCAGCTACAACCTCTCGCTGCTGTGCGACACATCGGTCGACAAGGCCGTGAAGAAGGCCGAGAACACGGCCGACACCGCGAAGCGGCAGGACGCGACCATGGCTGCCGAGGCCGCGATCCTCGGCACGGACGCCGTCGTACCGCTGGTCCACCAGCGGATCATCACGGGCGTCGGCGGCTCGGTGCGGGGCGAGGTCCTCGACCCGTACGAGCGGACGCTGGTCTCCGCCGGCACGAGGCGCTGAGGACGGCGTGCGCGGCCTCGCCCGCACCACAGGACCGGCGCTGCTCTGGCGCGTGACCCTCGCGGCGGCGCTGCTGTGCGGGATCGGTCTGCTGCCCTGGCTCTCGCGCACCGACCCGGCGCTCACCGTGCTCAAGGCCCGGGCCGCGGAGCGCACACCCACCCCCGAGGCCCTGGCGTCCATCCGCGCCGAACTCGGCCTCGACCAGGGCCCGTTGCACCTGCTCGGCCAGTGGGCGGGCGGGCTCCTTCACGGGGACGCCGGGCGGTCGTGGATCTCCGGTGAAGCGGTACTGCCCTCCGTCGTGCAGTCCCTGGGCGTCTCGCTGTTCCTCATGTCGGTGACGCTGGTGGTGGCCGTCGTCACGGCAGGGGCGGTGTGCGCCCGCACGCTGTGGCTCGGCTCGCGGCGTCGACTCGGCGGGCGCCGCCACTCGGGCGGCGGCGCAGCGGTCCTTGCCGCGTTGCCCGAGTTCCTTACCGCCTCGGTGCTCGCCACCGTGGTCGGCGTACATCTGGGCTGGCTGCCCGCCCTCGGCTGGTACGGCCCCCAGTGGCTCGTGCTGCCCGCGATCTCGCTCGGCCTGCCCGCCGGGGCGCTGCTCGGACGCCTCCTCGACGATCTGCTGCCCGGCGCGTTCGCGGAACCCTGGGCGCGGGCCGCCGCGGCCCGGGGCATCCCGAACAGGCGCATCGCGTGGCAGGCGGTGCGCCGCTGCGTCCCCGGCCTGCTGCCGAACCTCGGCCTGTTCCTCGTGGGCCTGACCGGTGGCGCGGTCGCCGTGGAGCAGATCTTCGACATTCCCGGACTCGGCCGCTCCACCCTGCAGGCCGCGGTGGCGCAGGATCTGCCCGTCCTTCAGGCAGGCACTCTCGCGCTCGTGCTGCTCGCCGCCGTGGCGGGCGGCCTGTTCCGCCTCGCGGCCCGGCTCACGAGCGGCCCCGCACTGGGCGACGGCGCGCTGCCGACCCTGCACAGCCCGGCGCCACCCGCGCCGAGCCGGCTGCCGCTGCTGTACGGCGGGGTGCTGCTGTGCGTCATCCTGCTCAGCCTGGCCCGCGACCCCCTCGCTCTGGACACCGCGGCCCGGCTCCAGGCACCGACCTGGGCGCACCCGTTCGGCACGGACGCCCTGGGCCGCGATGTGCTTGCCCGGGTCGGACACGGCGCGCTCCACACCCTCGCCCTGGCCCTGGGGATCAGCGCCTTCGCCCTGGCGGCCGGCGTCCTGCTCGGTCTCCTGCCCCGGTTCTCCGGCCCGCTCCTCGACACGCTCAACGCCGTACCGCCGACGCTCGCGGGCCTTCTCGTCGCCGGTGTCGCCGGCAGTGGAGCGGCCACCCCCGCCATCGCGGTGGCCGCCGTCGCCTGGGTCCCCCTGTCCGCCCACACCGCCGCCCTCCTCCTCCAGGAGCGCGCCACCCTCCATCTGGCGGCGACCCGGAGTCTGGGCGCAGGCCGTCGGCACCAGCTCCGGCACCATCTGCTGCCCGCGGTTCTGCCTCCCGTCACCCGCCACGCGCTCCTTCGGCTCCCCGCCGTCGCCCTTGCCCTGGCCGCCCTCGGCTTCCTGGGTCTCGGCGCCCAGCCCCCGTCCCCCGAGTGGGGTCTGCTGCTCGCCGAGAACCAGCCCTACGCCGAACGCGCCCCCTGGGCCCTGCTCGCCCCGGCAGCCGCGCTCACCCTCCTCGGAGCCCTCGCCGTGACGGCGGCAGGCGGCGTGCCGATTCCTCGGCGGCTGCGGCGGAAGCGTCGGCCCGACCATGCGCTCACGGTGACCGACCTGCGGCCTGCCGAACGGGAGTTGGCCACGACCGGGGCGCCTCCCCGGTGAACCGAGAACAGCCCAGCCCCGCCCCGCCGCGGGCCCCGGCCCGGAACACGAAACAACCGCGCCACGAACGGATCTGGTCGACCGTCTCTCCCTTCCCGCGACCTGGCCGACATCGACCCGAGAATTCACCTCTCATGCCCGAAGCGCCTCGTCCGACACGGGAGTTGCGCAGACCTGGGACGGTGACCCGGTGAACGGTCGACGCCAGCTGCCCCTTCCCGCGCAGCTCCGGCCCAAAGACCCGTCGCGCCGCGAACGGACCTGGTCGAACCTGTCCCCACTCCTGCGGCTCCTCATCCTGACCCAACTCGCCTTCAACATCGGCTTCTTCGCCGTTCTGCCCTTCCTCGCCGAGCACCTGGGCACGGCCATCGGCATGGCGGGCTGGCTGGTCGGCCTCGTGCTCGGCCTGCGGACGTTCAGCCAGCAGGGGCTCTTCGTCGTGGGCGGCGCCCTGACCGACCGCTACGGCGTACGGCCCGTCGTGCTCACCGGGTGCTCGCTGCGGATCGCCGGTTTCGCCTGGCTCGGCTACGCGCAGCAGACCTGGTCGGTCATCGGCGCGGTACTCCTGATCGGGTTCGCCGCAGCCCTGTTCTCCCCCGCCGTGGAATCCGAGGTCGCCCGGCAGGCGGTGCTCTGGGAGGAGGCGGGGAGCGGCCCGCGTACCCGCATCCTTGCGCTGCTCACCGTGGCGGGCCAGGCCGGCGCGTTCGTCGGCCCGCTCCTCGGCGCGCTGCTGCTCTCCGTCGACTTCCGCACCGTCTGCCTCGCCGGGTCCGGGGTCTTCGTCCTCGTACTTGCCGGGCATCTGTGGCTGCTGCCCCAGCACATCCCCGGGCGGGCGCGGATCCGCGTACGAGGAGGCGTACGCGACATGCTGCGCAACCGCCGCTTCCTGGCGGTGTGCGGTGCGTACGGCGCCTATCTCCTTGCGTACAACCAGCTCTATCTCGCCCTCCCGCAGGAGGTGGAGCGCACGGCCGGGTCGCAGGCTCCGCTGGCCTGGCTCTTCGCCCTCTCCTCGATCCTGGTGGTGACCACGCAGCTCCCGGTCACCCACTGGGCCGCGGACCGACTCGACCTGCGGCGCTCCATGGCTGCCGGGCTCGTGCTCATCTCCGTCGGATTCGCCGTCGTGGCCCTCGCGCGCCCGGCCGCCTGGACCGGTGTCGCCGGGCTGCTGCCGGCCGCCGCCTTCGTCGTCCTCCTCACCCTCGGCCAGATGCTGGTCGCACCGGCCGCCCGCGCCTGGGTCCCCGACCTCACGCCCGACGGCAGGCTCGGTCTCTATACGGGTGCGCTGTCCTCGGTCTCCGGCCTGATCGTCCTCGCTGGCAGCGCAGCGACCGGCTCGCTCCTGGACGCCGGACTTCCGCCCTGGGTGCCGTGGCTCGCGCTCGCCGCGATCCCCCTCGTGGCCGTGGCGCTCCTGCCCGGCCGCGCCCGGGCCCCGGGTCCGTCAGCCTGCTGACGCACCGGGCATCGCAGGAGCCATGAGGGCGGCCAACTCCTCCGGCGTGCGCGGCCCTTCGCCCTCCCCGGCCAGCAGACCCTTCGTCCGCAGCAGCTCCGAGACGGCGATCCCCCACGGCAGGCGGAGTCCCGCCTGCGCCAGGAGATCCCGCCTGGCCAGCATCTCCGCGACGGGCCCTGTGCGCACTCCCGATGGGGTGAGCAGCGCCGCGTCGTCGGCCCAGCGGAGGGCCAGATCCACATCGTGGGTGGCCATGACCACGGTCGTCCCCGCGTCCCGCAGCTCTTGCAGGGTGGTCAGGAGACGTTCCTGGCCGTCCGGGTCGAGTCCGGCGGTCGGCTCGTCGAGGATCAGCACGCGGGGGCGCATCGCCACGGCGCCGGCGATGGCCGTCCGCTTGCGCTGGCCGTAGGAGAGCAGATGGGTGGGGCGGTCCGCCAGGGCGCTGATGTCGAGCGCGGCGAGCGCCTCGGCGACCCGTGCCCGGACCTCGGCATCGGACAGCCCCAGGTTCAGCGGTCCGAAGGACACGTCCTGCTCGACCGAGGCGGCGAACAGCTGGTCGTCCGGGTCCTGGACGACCAGCTGAACGGTGGTGCGCAGCCGGGTGAGACCCTTGCGGTCGTACGTCACGGGGACGCCGTCGACGCTCAGCCCGCCCTGGTCCGGGCGGAGTCCGCCGCTCAGCAGCCGCATGAGGGTGGTCTTGCCGCTGCCGTTGCGCCCGAGCAGCGCGAGGGCGCGGCCCTCGGTGACATCGAAGTCCAGGCCGCTGAGCACAGTGGGCCCTTCTTCGTACGCGTAGGAAGCAGCGCGCAGAGCGACCAGGGAATCGCCCGGCTCTCGCTCGCGAGGAGCGCTCGGGTGACTCGGCTCGCTCGGGTCGCTCGGCTCGCTCATGGAAGGAACCTTTCCAGTACGAAGGTGAGGGCCACGAGGCCCGTGAGGAGTACCGCGCTGACGGCCACGAAGCTCCGCGAGATCCGGGCGTCGGGCACGAGGACCCGCAGGGTTCCGTCGTAGCCGCGACCGGCGAGCCCGGCCTGCAGCCGGGTCGCCCGGTCGAAGGCCCGCACGAACGCCGTGGCACCCAGAGAGCCGAGGGAGCGCCAGGTGGCGGCCCGGGTGGTGTGGCCGAGCCGGGCGGCCTGCGCCTGCCGGATCCGGCTCATGGAGTCCAGGAGCAGGAAGCTCATCCGGTACATGACGAGGGCCACGTCCACGACCGGCGCCGGAACGCCCGCCTTCACCAGGCGGGGCAGCAGATCCGACATCGGCGTGGTGAAGGCGAAAAGCAGGACGCCGAGCGAGGCCGCCGACGTGCGCAGGAGCAGACCGCCCGCCCTGGCGGGACCACCGTCGGCGAGCGTGACGAACCCTCCGGTTCCGCCGAGTTGGACGATCAGGGTCAGGGCGCCGGTGACGCAGAAGCCGAGCGGTACGCGGTAGGCGCGCCACAGCTTGCGCGGCGGCACACCGGCAGGTCCGAGGAGCACGGCGAGCGCCGCGATCAGGACCAGGGCGGCGCCGGGCCAGGGCGGCAGCGAGACGGCAAGGACAGTGAGGCCGAGCCCGAGCACAGCCTTGTCCACGGGGTGGCGGCGGCGCCAGCGACTGC
>NZ_JBHTSF010000256.1:0-8738 GCF_042795295.1 Streptomyces sp. NPDC056486 | reverse complement strand
GTGGTGGCGCGGTGATCATGGCTCGGCGGGTGCGCAAGGGCTGAACCCCATCAGCCCGTCCGGCGATTGAGGACGAACTCGGCGGAGCCGGTGATTGACGGTGCGGGGGAACTCAGCCCTGCGGGTGATGCGCCGGGATCGCGGGCAGCTCGCCCGTGTTCTCGTAAGCCGCCAGCATCTCGATGCGGCGGCTATGGCGCTCCTCGCCCGAGTACGGCGTCGCCAGGAAGATCTCGACGAACTTCGTCGCCTCTTCCCGCGTGTGCATCCGGCCGCCGATCGACACCACGTTCGCGTCGTTGTGCTCACGCCCGAGCGCGGCCGTCTGCTCGCTCCAGGCGAGGGCGGCCCGCACCCCCTTCACCTTGTTCGCGGCGATCTGCTCCCCGTTGCCGGAGCCCCCGATCACGATGCCCAGGGATCCCGGGTCCCCCGCCGTGCCCTCCGCGGCGCGGAGGCAGAAGGGGGGGTAGTCGTCCTGGGCGTCATAGATGTGGGGCCCGCAGTCGACGGGCTCGTGGCCGTGGCTCTTGAGCCACTCGACCAGGTGGTTCTTCAGTTCGTAGCCGGCATGATCCGAGCCGAGGTACACGCGCATGCGACTGAGTGTGGCACGTCGCGGGGCGGGTAGCGGCGACCGGGGGCCGGACCTTGGTCACCCCTGTTCATCCGTTCACCAAGGTCTGGGCCATTGGGCCGGAATACAACGATCCGGAGTCGGGACTTCCGTCACGTACACCCCTGAGTTTGAATGCGGGGGCTCGTGACCCGAGAACTTAAGGATTCGTCCATGACCTCGCAACCCTCCCTTGCGAAGGCAGACCGCAGCCCCAACGAACCTGGGGATCCGCAGTCTGGAGACACCGGTGACGGCCTCAAGGCCGGGCTGAAGAACCGCCACCTCTCGATGATCGCCATCGGTGGCGTCATCGGAGCGGGCCTCTTCGTCGGCTCAAGCTCCGGTATCGCCGCCGCGGGGCCCGCCATCCTCGTCTCGTACGCCCTCGTCGGCACGATGGTCGTCCTCGTGATGCGGATGCTCGGCGAGATGGCCGCCGCGCGCCCCGCCTCGGGCTCCTTCTCCACCTACGCCGACCAGGCGCTCGGCCGCTGGGCCGGTTTCTCGATCGGCTGGCTCTACTGGTTCTTCTGGGTCGTCGTGCTCGCGGTGGAGGCCACCGCGGGTGCCGTCATCCTCAATGGATGGATACCGGCCGTCCCGCAGTGGGGCTGGGCGCTCATCGTGATGGTGGTGCTCACCGCGACCAACCTCGTATCGGTCGGCTCCTACGGTGAGTTCGAGTTCTGGTTCGCCGGGATCAAGGTCGTCGCCATCGGCGGGTTCGTGATCATCGGCCTGCTCGCCGTCTTCGGCGTGCTGCCCGGCTCGGACAACCCGGGCGCCGGATTCGCGCACCTCACCGACGCGGGCGGATTCATGCCCAACGGCGCGGGCGCCATCCTCACCGGCGTACTCATGGTCGTGTTCTCGTTCATGGGCTCCGAGATCGTCACGCTGGCCGCCGGTGAGTCCGAGGACCCGCAGCGCGCCGTCACCAAGGCGACGAACAGCGTCATCTGGCGTATCGGTGTCTTCTACCTGGGCTCGATCTTCGTCGTCATCACGCTGCTTCCGTGGAACGACAAGACGATCATGAAGGACGGTTCGTACGTCGCCGCGCTGAACTCGATCGGCATTCCGCACGCCGGTCAGGTCATGAACGTCATCGTGCTCACCGCCGTCCTCTCCTGTCTCAACTCCGGGCTCTACACCGCTTCCCGCATGGCCTTCTCGCTCGGCCAACGCGGCGACGCGCCCAAGGCCTTCGCGCGCACCAACGCGCGCGGTGTGCCGCAGGCAGCGATCCTCGGGTCCGTCGTGTTCGGCTTCATCGCCGTCTGGTTCAACTACCAGTGGCAGGACACCGTCTTCGACTTCCTGCTGAACTCCTCGGGCGCGGTGGCCCTCTTCGTCTGGCTGATGATCGCGTTCACGCAGCTGCGGATGCGCGGCATCATCCTGCGCGAGGAGCCGGAGAAGCTCGTCGTGAAGATGTGGCTCTTCCCGTACCTGACCTGGGTCACGATCGCGATGATCTCGTTCGTGCTCGTCTACATGCTGACCGACGAGGCCGGACGCAAGCAGGTGCTGCTCTCGCTGCTCGCCGCGGCGTTCGTGGTGGTGTTCTCGGTCGTACGGGACAAGGTGCGGCCCCGTGCCGACGCCGACGCGGGTGTCGACACCGACACGGACACTGACACCGTCGACGCCTAGCCGGTGCCGTCCGGCGGTGGCGCGGTCGACGTGCCCGCCACCGTCGGCGGCCGCGTGCTCGGTCCCGACGGCTCGCCGTCTCCCGGATCGCGCGCGGTGAAGAACATGACGGCTGCCACGGCGGCCGCGACAAGCAGGACCAGGGCGGTCAGGACGTGGGGCCGCCAGCCGTCGGCGGGCTGAGTCCGCGGTGATTCCCGTGGCCTCGGTGGTGCCGCGAGCACCGCCCGCAGGGCCGCCTCCGTCTCGTCGAGGCCCGGGCGCCGCTCCGGCTCCTTGGTGAGGAGCGCGGCGAGCAGCGGACGTAATCCGCTTGGCTCCGGCGGCAGTTCAGGTGCCTCGTGCAGGACCGCGACCAGCGTGGTCAGGGTCGAATCGCGGGCGAAGGGCGAACTGCCGCGCACCGCCGTGCAGAGCGTCGCCCCCAGGGACCAGAGGTCCGACGGCGGCCCCTGCGGCGCCCCGGAGACCCGCTCGGGCGCCATGTACTCGGGCGAACCCACCAGCATGCCCGTCTGCGTGAGGCGGCCCGTGTCCTCAAGGGCGGCGATGCCGAAATCGGTGAGGACGACCCGGTCGGCAGGTCCCGCGGGGCTCAGCAGGACGTTCTCCGGCTTGATGTCACGGTGCAGGACGCCCGCCCCGTGCACCCGGCGCAACACCGCCACCAGAGCGAGGCCGACGCGCGCCGCCTCGTGCTCGTCGAGCGGCCCCTCTTCGGCGACGTACCGGGCGAGAGAGCGCGCGACGATCAGTTCCATGACGATCCAGAGCCGGCCGTCCTCCTCGGCGACGTCATAGACGCGTACGGCACCGGGGTGATCGATCCGCGCGCTGGCCCGCGCCTCGCGCAGCGCGCGTTCTCTGCGGACGCGGGTGTCCTCCGTGTCGGGGCCCTCGAAGGCACCCTCGATCCGCATCTCCTTGACCGCGACACTGCGGTCGAGGAGATCGTCGGCCGCGCGCCACACGCGGCCCATGCCGCCCTGACCGATGACATCGAGCAGGCGGTAGCGGCCCGCGACCACGCGAAGCTCCGGCATGGGTGTCCACCCCCAACCCTCCTCTCATGACAGCACAGTTGACGCGGTTTACCGAAGGCCCGGAAAAGGACCGGAAAACTTGACGGCGGATGTCAGGTTTTACGGGGAACCTCTGACGCGTCAGCAAGCACTTCTTGGAGGATCACCGTGGACTTCACCGATCGGCGACTCGTGTTCCGGCCCGGCGACGACGGGTACGACGAGGAGACCGCCGGGTTCCAGACCGGTTTCGCGCAGCGGCCCGCGATCGTGTTCGGGGCCGAGAGCGCCGATGACGTCGTCGCCGCCGTGTCCCACGCCGCGCAGGCGGGTCTTCCCATCGGCGTGCAGGCCACCGGGCACGGGCTTCCGGGATCCTCGGAGGGCGGCGTACTGATCAGCACCCGGCGGATGGACTCCGTCCGGATCGACGCCGACGCGCGCACGGTGACCGTGGGCGCGGGTGTCCGCTGGGGCCAGGTCATCGAGGCCGCGGCGGCGCACGGGCTCGCGCCGCTGAACGGTTCCGCGCCGGGCGTGGGCGCCGTCTCGTACACCCTTGGCGGCGGCCTCGGCCTCCTGGCCAGGGAGTTCGGATACGCGGCCGATCACGTTCGGTGGCTCGACGTCGTCACCGCGGACGGCGAGCTGCGGCACGTGACGGCACAGACCGAGCCCGAGCTGTTCTGGGGGCTGCTCGGCGGGGGCGCGAACCTCGGGGTGGTGACGGCTCTTGAGATCGGCCTGGTGCCGGTGGCGCGGCTGTACGGCGGGGCGATCGAGTTCGACGGGCGTGAGGTCGACCCCGACCGTGTCCTGCGGGCGTACGAGGCGTGGACGCGGACGGTGCCGGACGAGGTGACCTCGTCGGTGGCGGCCCTCGTCTACCCGGACATCCCGCAGCTTCCGCCCCATCTGCGGGGCCGCTATCTCGTCACGGTCCGGGTCGCCTTCACGGGTTCGGAGGCGGCGGGCGAGGTGCTTGTGGCGCCGCTGCGGGAGATCGGGCCCGTGGTGTCGGACTCGCTGCGGGAGATGCCGTACACCGACAGCCACACGATTCACAGCGACCCGGACTTTCCGCACTCCTACTACGGGGACAGCGTGGTGGTGGGTGAGCTGGATGTCGCGGCGGCGAGTGAACTGTTCGCGCTGACCGGTCCGGCCGCCGATGCGATGCACGTCGTCCAGATCAACCAGTTGGGCGGGGCGCTCGCGAAGACCGTGGGGCCCTCGGGAAACGCGGTGCCGTATCGGGACGCGGGGTGGCTGGTGCGGGTGCTCTCGCCGTTCGAGGGCGCGGACCTCGTTGCGGTGCGGGCCGTGCAGGCGCGGGCCTTCGGTCTTTTCGCGCCGGAGACAGCGGGGCGGTTGCTCAACTTCGCCTTCGGAGCGGGCGACCGGCCCGACGGCCTGTACGACGCCGGTACGCGGAAGAGGCTCGCCGAACTGAAGGCCACGTATGACCCGGCGAACCTCTTCAGGCGGAACTACGGCGTGACTGCCGGCGGGTGAGCCAGCCGTCGAGCTAGCGGTCGAGCAGCTTCCACGCGGTGGGCAGCGCGCCCATCGCGAGCGCGGCCTTGAGGGCGTCGCCGATCAGGAAGGGCGTGAGTCCGGCGGCGACGGCCTGGGTCAGCGACATGCCGGTCGCGGCGGCGAGGTACGGGACGCCGACCGCGTAGATGATCGCGGAGCCGAGCACCATCGTGCCCGCGGTGCGCAGGACCGAACGGTCGCCGCCGCGGCGGGCGAGGGCGCCGACCACGGTGGCGGCGAGCAGCATGCCCAGGACGTAGCCGAGGGACGGCGCGGCGGCGCCGGAGCCCGCCTGAGCGAACCACGGCATGCCCGCCATGCCGATGAGGGCGTACACGGCGAGGGAGAGGAAACCGCGGCGGGCGCCGAGGGCGGTGCCGACGAGGAGGGCGGCGAAGGTCTGCCCCGTCACCGGTACGGGGGAGCCGGGGACGGGCACGGCGATCTGGGCCGCTATGCCGGTGAGGGCGGCGCCACCGAGGACGAGGGCCGCGTCCTTCGCGCGGGACGCGGGGAGCAGGTCCGCGAGGACCTGGCCGGGACGGGAAGAGACGGCGGCGATGCTCATCGGGACTCCGCGGGTTCTGGGACGGGCAGGTGGGACGCAGCGACGCTATCTCAGGCGGGGGCGCCCAACACCGGTGGTGGGTGACAAGGTGCCGGGGGCTCCGGTGGTGGGCTCTGTACAAAGGGTGGGGTGTACCCCCGCGGGAGGCGTGATGCTCGTCACTGAGGTGAGGCGTGACGAGGCCCATTTTGCGCGGGGGGCCAGTGCCCGGGGAGACTGTAGGTTCCCGCCAACTTCTTAGTGAGCCTGAGAGCAGCGCTGAGCACCATGCACGAAGCACCCCCCGATGAATCGGCTCCCGCAGGCGTGGGCACGGCAGAGGGAACGGAACCTCTCGGCGGAGGGCTCAAGCAGCGGCATCTGACCATGCTCGGGCTCGGCGGAGTCATCGGAGCGGGCCTTTTCGTCGGATCCGGGGCCGGGATCGCTGTCGCCGGGCCCGGCATCGTCGTCTCGTATCTCATCGCCGGTGCGCTCGCGATGTGCGTGATGCGGATGCTCGGTGAGATGTCGGCCGCGATGCCCGCGTCGGGATCCTTCTCCGTGCACGCCGAGCGCGCCCTCGGCCGCTGGGCGGGGTTCAGCGTCGGGTGGCTCTACTGGTTCCTGCTTGTGGTCGTGCTCGCCGTGGAGGCGACCGGCGCCGCGCAGATCGCCAACAGCTGGGCGCCCGGGGTTCCGCAGTGGGCCTGGGTCCTTGTCTTCATGCTGGTGTTCACTGCGGCCAACCTCGCCGCCGTGAAGAACTTCGGCGAGTTCGAGTTCTGGTTCGCCACGCTGAAGGTCTTCGCGATCGTCGCGTTCCTGGTCCTGGGGCTGCTCGCGATCTTCGGGGTGCTGCCCGCTGCATCGAATTCCTCTGGGGAGCCTGCGGGCCTCACGAACCTCACCGGGCACGGCGGATTCCTGCCGAACGGCTGGGAGGGCGTCATCTCCGGGGTGCTCGCCGTCGTCTTCGCCTTCGGCGGCCTTGAGGTCGTGACGATCGCCGCCGCCGAGTCCGACGACCCGGTGCGCTCGGTGGCCCGCGCCGTGCGCAGCGCCGTCTACCGCATCCTCTTCTTCTACGTCGGGTCGATGCTGGTCATCGTGACGGTGCTGCCGTGGACGGCGCAGAAGACCGGCGTCAGTCCGTATGTGAAGGTCCTCGACTCGATCGGGGTACCGTCCGCGGGCACGATCATGAACATCGTGGTGTTCGTGGCACTGCTCTCGGCGCTGAACGCCAACCTCTACGGCTCGTCCCGGATGATCTTCTCGCTCGCCGAGCGCGGCGAGGGCCCCAAGGCTCTCCTGAAGGTGTCGGGCGGCGGAGTGCCCCGGCGGGCCGTGCTCGCATCGGTGGCCTTCGGCTTCGTGTCCGTCGTACTCAATCTGAAGTGGCCCGACTCGGTCTTCCTCTACATGCTCAACTCGGTCGGCGCGGTGCTCCTTTTCGTATGGGCCCTGATCGCGGTCTCGCAACTGCGGCTTCGCCGCCGCATCGAGCGCGACGCACCGGAGCGGCTCGTCCTGCGCATGTGGGCGTTCCCGTATCTGACCTGGGCGGCGCTCGCGGCGATGGCCGCCGTGCTCGGGCTGATGCTGACCGATGACGGTGCACGGCCGCAGCTGCTGTGGTCGGCGGGTGCGACGGGGCTGGTGCTCGCGGTGGCGGGGCTGCGGGAGTGGCGCGACGGCGCGAGGCGCACCTGAAACGGGCGTGAACATTTCGTGCCCACCTCTTCACAACGTGTGAGCGTCGTGTCCGTATAGCGGTCGGGTGTTCCCTGTCAGCGGTACCGGACTTCAGACTGTGGGCCGCTCGCTCCCCCACTTCAGCTACTGAACAGGGCTCGCCCATGTCTCGGATGTCCACTCCCCAGGACACCCCCAAGGACCCAGCAGCCGACGCGGCCCCCAAGGTCGATTCGCCGCTCGTCCACGGCCTCAAGCAGCGGCATCTCTCCATGATCGCCCTCGGTGGCGTGATCGGCGCCGGTCTCTTCGTGGGCTCCGGAGCGGGCATCGCCGCGGCCGGGCCCTCGATCGTCCTCGCCTACGCCATATCCGGCGCGCTCGTCATGCTCGTGATGCGCATGCTCGGCGAGATGTCGGCGGCGAACCCGGCGTCCGGCTCCTTCTCGGTCCACGCCGAGCGGGCGATCGGCCCCTGGGCGGGCTTCACGGCGGGCTGGGGCTTCTGGTTCCTGCTCTGCGTCGCCGTCGGCCTCGAAGGCATCGGCGCCGCGAAGATCATGGTGGGCTGGTTCCCCGACAGCCCCGAGTGGGCCTGGGTCGCCCTCTTCATGCTGGTGTTCTGTGGGGCCAACCTCGCCGCCGTGAAGAACTTCGGCGAGTTCGAGTTCTGGTTCGCCGCGCTGAAGGTCGGCGCGATCGCGCTCTTCCTGGGCATCGGCGTCCTGGCGATCCTCGGCCTGCTGCCCGGCTCCGACGTCTCCGCCCCCGGCACGGACAACCTCACCGGCGTGGGCGGTTTCATGCCGAACGGCACGGACGGTCTGATCATCGGCCTCCTCGCATCCGTCTTCGCGTACGGCGGTCTGGAAACCGTCACCATCGCGGCCGCGGAGTCCGAGAACCCGGTCAAGAACATCGCCAAGGCCGTGCGCACGGCGATGTGGCGCATCGCCCTCTTCTACGTCGGCTCGATGCTCGTCGTCGTCACGCTGCTCCCGTGGGACAACAAGGAGGTCGTGGCGAAGGGCCCGTACGTCGCCACCCTCGACCACCTGGGCATCCCCGGCGCCGGCCAGATCATGAACGTCATCGTCCTGATCGCCCTGCTCTCCGCGATGAACGCGAACATCTACGGTGCGTCGCGCATGTCGTACTCCCTGATCGAACGCGGCCAGGGCCCCAAGGCGCTCGGCCGTATCTACAGCGGCGTCCCGCGCCTGGCGGTCCTCGCGTCCTCGGTCTTCGGCTTCGTCTGCGTCCTGCTCAGCTACTGGCGCCCCGACGACGTCTTCCCCTGGCTCCTGAACATGATCGGCGCGATGATCCTGGTCGTCTGGATCTTCATCGCCGCCTCGCAGCTGATCCTGCGCCGCAGGACGGAGCGCGAGGAGCCCGAGAAGCTGGTCGTGAAGATGTGGGGCTACCCGGTCCTGACATGGGTGGCGCTCGCCGCGATGGCGTACATCTTCTACCTGATGACGCAGCAGCCCGACACACGCAAGCAGTTGCTCGCGACGGGTGCGCTGACCTTGATCCTGGCCGCGATCGGATTCGCGCGGCAGAAGATCGCGGAGCGGTCGGTGACGGCGGCCGCCGAGTAGGACATCGCCGTACATGAAGGGGCCCGGGGTCGATGACGACCCTGGGCCCCTTC
>NZ_JBHTSF010000255.1:0-8787 GCF_042795295.1 Streptomyces sp. NPDC056486 | reverse complement strand
GTACCCACTGACCAAAGAGTCGTAAAGGATAAGCATGAGTGCGCCAGCCGAGCTGACAGTCCCAGATCTCTACTGCCCTTTCCCCTCAGCAATTCATGCCGACGCCCAGTCCCTGGAAGCCGGCACCCTCGCATGGATGCAACGCTACGGCTACATCACCACTGCCGAAGAAGAACGGTCAGCCCACGACTCCCAGTTCGGTACTCTGGCCGCCCGGACCTACCCTGCCGGCCGGTCCGAGGTCATCCAGCTCGCCTCGGACCTGATGACCTGGCTCTTCCTGACAGACGATGCCAACATCGAAGAACCAGGCCATACCGACACGTTGCCCGTCACGGCCAGCCACATTCTTCACTCCGTGCGCATCCTTCACGATCCGGACGATCTCCCGCCCGCCCCCACTCACCATCACCGGGCGCTACAGGACATCAGCAACCGCGTCCGCGCTCTGGCGACCGAAGAACAACGGGACCGCTTAATCGGCGGCATGGTCGAATACTTCATGGCCGGAGCCTGCGAGGCCATCTACCTATGCCGCAAGATAACCCCGCCGGTGGATGACTACATCGCCCTGCGGGACTCCAGCATCGCGACCCGCTCGGTGTGCTTCCTTTTCAGCGAGATCGCCGGAAACTACCAACTCCCAGGGCCCCTATGGTGCCACCCCGGCCTGCAGTCCGCGGTGCGCCTGGCCACCCGTATCATCTCCAATCACCACGACATCCTCTCCGGCCTGCGGGAACAATCCAGGGAAGTTCCAATGAACCTGCCCTGGGCCCTTTCACAGGAACGGGAACTTTCCACGGTCGACGCGATCGCCCAAACCGCCGCGTTCGCCAACGCCGACACCCGCCGATTTGTCCAACTCGCCGACATCCTGCACGCCGGACACCCGAGTAGAGCGGTCGAACTGTACATCGCCGGCTTGAAGGCATGGATTCGCGGAAATCTCGACTGGAGCCTCACAACCGGCCGCTTTCACGTCAGCGACTACGTCGTGAAAGGGGATGTCAACGTTCGGCTCTGACACGGCGAGATCGTCGAAGCCCCAGGTGTACTTGTCCCCGCTCTTGGTGGTGCCGAAGACCTGGAGTGACCAGCGTTCCGGGCGGAAGTGGGGAACCGGCCCGTAATGCGAGATGGGCCAGCCCTTCGCCAGACGCTGCCCCGGCGGCAACATGCCTTGCTCTATCACGCGACCCTCTGTCTCCCTAGACGCAGATGCAAGGAAAAAGCGTATTGCAGGCTCCTAGGAATCAACCACATGGGTAATTGTGGCTCGTATCTGCCGCGCCCTGGTAAAGGGTGCAGAGGGTGCTGCGTTGCGCACTCCGCGCGTCACGCAGCACCCTCTGCAGGGTTCTGGTGCGTGGGCGTCAGGTGCGGTCGATATGTACGTTGGTCGACTTCGCGCGGGCGGTGGCCTCCATGCCGACCTCGAGGCCCAGCTCCTCCACGGCCTCCCGGGTGAGGAGCGAGACGAGTCGGTGCGGCCCGGCCTGGATCTCGACCTGGCCCGCGACATCGCCCAGCTTCACGGCGGTCACGATGCCCGGGAAGGCGTTACGGACAGAGGTGTAGGAGGTGTCCTCCTCACCGCCGTTCTGGGCTAGTTCGACCGAGAAGGCGGCCAGGTCCTTCCCGTCGACAAGACGGCGTCCGCCCTCGTCGCGCCGGGTGGTCACGCGTCCGGCATCGGCCCACCGACGTGCGGTATCTGGGCTGACGCCCAGCAGACGGGCCGCCTGCCCGATCGTGCAACGCTGCATGCTGCAAGAGTACGTGCAGAACCATTTGCCTCTGTCTCGACGCGTCAAGCGCCTTGACCCAATCCGGAGCCCCACGGCAGGGCGCTCGCCCGCTGATCGACAGGACAGGCCCGAGGCGCAGAGCACGTCGGTGCACGTCTGGCGCAGCAGGTCGGTGGGCGCGTCGTCGCTGAGCCCGGCCAGTGCGTGCACCGCGCCCAGCCGCACCGCAGCGGACTCACCGCCGAGTTGGGAGACGGCGGTGGTGAAGCGTTCGGTGTGCAGCCGGGTCGCCTCGCGCAGCGCGCCGTCCTCGTCGACCCGCTGGCGCCGGACTGAGACGCGCGCTGAAGATGTCCGGTCGGCTGGGTAGGGTCGTGGTACACCGAGCTGGAGAGGTAGTTGCATGGCCACCGAAATTGTGATTGCGCAGACGACCGTCGACGACGAGGGCAAGGCGGAGGCGCTGGCGCGAGGTGCGGTTGAGGGGCAGCTGGCGGCCTGCGCCCACATCGATGCTCCGTTCACCGCCGTCTACCGGTGGAAGGACGCCATCGAGACCGCTCAAGAATGGCGGATCTCGTACAAGACGACCACGGATCGGCTGCCGGAGCTTGGCGCATGGGTGGCCCAGCAGCACCCGTACGACGTTCCAGAATGGATCACCCTTCCCGTGACCGGCGGGTCCGAGGCGTACCTGTCCTGGGTTGTCGAGGAGACGACCGCGTCCTGAAGAGGCGGCGGACAGGGCGTCGGCGCTTGTGTCCTGAACCTCGCGTTCGCTCAGGGACCGGGCGCAGGTTCAGGACGTGAACTGCCGCAGGTGGTGGGCGAGGTCCCGTTCGCTGTCGGGGAGCCAAGTGGCGACCGTCCGGGCCCGTTCCTTGCCCATCGTGTTGGGCTTGGCCTGTGACGCGGATGCGAACTGACGTGACACGTAGACACCCTGGTCGATGTCGCCTCCACGCAACAGCGCCGATGCCAGGTCGCCGAGGACGACGACGCCACCATCGGACAGGCCAGTTCCGAGGCGTTTGACCGCGCTGTCTGCCGTGGCGATCAGCTCTTGTCGCCGCAACTGTCCGTATACGGAGAGTGCGAGAGAGTCCATTCGGTACGGGGTGACGAACCGTACCCATGCCTGCTCGCTGGTGTGGTCCGCGAAGTCGTAGGCGAACCGTGCGCGATCTAGTGCGTGCAGCGCGCCCGTGTCGTCGCCGAACTGTGCAGCCTCCTCCGCGTGTCTGCCATGGACCCAGGCGGCAGCGGTGGCGTTGCCATGACCACGCACATCCTGGGCAGCCTGGGCAAGGAACTCCAACTTCTCCTGTGGCGTCGGGGAACCGTAGCTGGCGTAGGTCAGGGCCAAGGCCCGAAGCGGCGGGTGACCTGCGGTCTGTGCACACTCCGATGTGACCTGGTAATAGGCGCCGGCCTTGTCGTGCTCTCCCAAGTCCCACGCCACCCATCCGGCCAGGGCGGCGGTCTCCCCGGCGGCGATGGTCAGGGCCTGTTCATGTTCGCCGGCGCGCGGCAGAGCGGCTGTGATCGCGTCGAGGTGCGACTCGACTGTGCTTTGGAGAAGACGGGCGCTGAGATTGAGCTCCTGCACATGTAGTTCAGCGGCTCGATCGATGAGGGCGACCGCAGAGGTCGCATCGATCTTGGTTCCCTTGCTGAGGGCGCAGGCTAGTCGCTCCCAGGGTTCGGCAGCGGTGGCTACCCCGATGGCAGCGCTTCCAAGTAGCGTTCGGCGTTTCACGTCGTCCAGGTCCTCCACTTCACGGACGTACCCCCGCCTGCGCCTGGCGCGGGCGGCTTTCGCCTCCCGCTGCAGCTCGTCGAAGGGGACGCCGCAGGCCGCCGCGATGTGCGCAAGCGTGTGGTTTGTCGGGACGTTGTCAAAGTTCTCATAGCGGCTGACTTCGCGGCGGGTCATGGTGTCCCGGCCGGAGACGGCATTGATAGCGGCTGCCTGCTCCTCCTGGCTCCGGCCCGCTTCCTTCCTGAGTCGGAGAAGCAGCTCGGCGAACGCATCTGCTGGCATGAGTGTGACCTCTGGCAGTGGGCGGATTCCAATGATGGCCTCAAATCCCCCTCGGATTTCCCCCCTTGCCAGGTTTTTCCCCCTCCGGATTCCCCTGGTAGAGGGCGTCGCCGCGCGGTGCGATAGGTGCATGACCAGGCTTCGGAAGGCGACCCCGGCCAGCGGGGGCGCCTGCGGCTTTGCATCCGCTGGGTGCGCTCCAACCTCCTCGACCTGCTGGCTCATGTCGATGGAGAAATCAGTGATCAACCAGTCGTGTAGGGATTGGTGCCACGTTGACCTCGGAGCTGGCGGAGGCGCGAACGGCATGGCAGAGGCAGGCACGAAGGAGTACCGGCAAGAACTTATGGCGAATCCGGATGTGTTGACGGTGGTACGGCGCCTCGTGACGGTTCACGTTCGGCGGTGGGGGCTGGCGGCGCTTGCGGACTCGGTGGTCTGTTGCGTCAACGAACTCCTCGCCAACGTCGATAGGCACACCCGCTCCCCGTACTGCATCCTCACGCTCCAGCGCCAAGTCAGCTGTATCCGCGTGGTTGTTGAAGACACCAGCAACGAACTTCCTGTGCAGAAAGAACCCGACTGGACCGCCCTGTCCGGCCGCGGTCTCGCGCTCGTCGACAGCCTCGCCGACCGTTGGGGTGTCGAACCCGGGCCGATCGGCAAGAGCGTGTGGTTCGAGATCTGCGTGAGCGAGGTGCAAGCTCCATGAATCGCATGCGCAGCCACTGGACCATGGCGCCGCAGCAGCACGCCGCCGGATACTGGGCTGAGTTCAACGGATACGACCAGAGCTTCGGTCCTCCGCTACGGGCCTTCCAGATCGCCGGCCACGTCGCGCAGACGCCTGCGCGGGCCCTGGCGTGGCTGCGCTGGCGTGCCCGCCAAGCGGTCTGGCAGATGGACGAGCCTCACGCTGCAGCCGCGATTCTCTCTTGGCTGAGTGATCGTGGCCGTGCACTCGACGCGGTGACCTACCTGACGTGCGGCGAGATGTACGTGCATCTCGTCAGTGAAGGCAGTACCCACTACGAGTTCAGCGCGCGTCCAGTCTTCCTCTCCTCCGACGCGTCCAACTGCGCAGCTGCCCTGGCCCCATGTGACGGAAGGCCAAGCGCGTGAGGAACTGTGTCCAGCCATGCCGCCGCCATCTCCTGGCACATCCGGTCCAGGGCGGACTTCGTGCACGCCCGCGGATGGCGGAGTGTCGATCTCCCGCAGGGCGGATGACAACTGCAGTGGGTGCGGAAGCCGCTGGGTGATCGATCCCATGAGGCAAACAGCCTGACCCGAGATGCCAGAGCCCATCCAGTTCTCCAGCTGCCCGGCGCACACGGCTCCGCTCCCCGATCTCCGGAGGCTCCCATGCCCGTACCCTTCACCCCCCCCACGCCTGTCCCGGCGACCAGCGACGTCGACTACACGGCCTTGCACAACTTCGCCGCCCTGCGCGGCCAGCTGCGGGTCTCCCTCACCCCGCACTGCAACGCCAGATGCTGGTTCTGCCACAACGAAGGCGACGTCCCGCCGCCGGAGGCCCACTGCGATCACAGCAAGAAGCCCCGAGCGCGGCAGTTCGACGCTGCCGCGTACGTGCAGACCATCAACAGCCTCATGGGCTCCGGACTCAAGCGGGTGTACTTCACCGGCGGCGAGCCCCTCATCTCCCGCTGGGCCCGCCCTGTTCTTGAGGCACTGCCACCCGCTGCCCCGGACGCCTCCTACACCCTCATCACCAACGGCCTGCTACTGCGCCGCAACCAGGAATGGCTGGCCCGCACTCCGCTGGACAAGGTGAAGGTGTCGCTGCACTACTTCTCCGACCAGTCGCTGATGGAGATCGCGAAGGTCCACAAGGGCATCCGCGCCATCCTCGACGGCATCGAAGCGGCTCGCGAGATCGTTCCTCGTGTCGAGCTGAACTGCCTCTTACAGCGTCAGAACGAGCACGAGATCCTGCCGATCCTCGACTACGCGCTCGAACGCCGGATGCCGGTGCAGTTCATCGAGCTCGTCGACACCGACTACAACGCGTCCGGCTCGTCGGCAGCCGTGTCCGCCGACGGTCTCATCCGCTACCTGCGCAGCCTCACCAGTCATGAGCACACCGAGATCGCCGGGGTCGGGCAGGGGCGAAGGGTGTTCCGTATCGACGGCGTCGAGATCGACGTCATCCACCGCGACCTCGGGCGACATCACGTCGGCCAGTGCGGCACCTGCCCGCTGCGCTCCCAGTGCATCGAAGGGTTCTGGGCGCTGCGCGTCGACCAGGCCGGTGGCCTGCAGCCGTGCCTGCTGCGTGAGGACCTGCGCCTTGACCTGCTCGCCCACCTCGACGACCCGCTCGCCCTGACCGCGGCCGTCGCCCGCCACATCGCCGCCTTCACGGAAGGAACCCTGTGACGTGAACGACCTGCCCGTCGCCTACCGGCCGCGCACCTACGAAGGCAGCGAGCTGCCGTTCATCGTTCTCGAAGGGGTCTCCGGCATCGGAAAGTCGACCCTGGCCCGGCTGCTGACTCAGCAGTTGAAGGCGGCGCACCTGCACACGCTGCCCAAACCGCACAATGACTGGTCCAAGACGGCCAACGACCGTCTCGCTCCGCTGCCCCAGCTCGCCTTCTATCTCTCCGGTCTGCTGCACGCCGCAGACCGTGTCCGCGCCGCCCGCCAGATCAGCCCGGTGGTAGCCGACCGCTACCAGTCCTCCGTGATTGCCTGCCACGCCGCCGTCCACAACATCGGACTCGAACACGTACGACAACTCGCCGCCCCGTTCCTGCCCTACATGATCCGGCCCACCGTCACCTTCTACCTGCGCTGCTCCGAGGAGACGCTCAAGGCCCGGCTGCACACCAAGAAGGACATCAAGCAGGACGACCGGGACCTGTTCGCGGTGCCCGGCCGCCTGAAGCAACTGCTCTGGAACTTCGAGGCCGTCGCCGCCGCCGACCCGAGCGCAGTCTGGGTCGGCACCGACGGCAAGACCCCCGACCAACTCGCCCACGAGATCAAGCACGCCCTGGAGCGCTCTCGTGCTTAACCCCATCGACACAGTCGCCGTCATCACGGGAAGCGGCGCCAGCGGTACCCACCCCGACCAGATCCACGCCGGCGTCGCCTGGTGGCTCGGCTCCTGCCTGGTCGTCACTCGTGGCGCCTCCCGGGCCGTGGTCGGACACGACGGGCACCCGGTGAGCACGGAATACGCGGCCCGCTTCGCCCGTGGCGCCGTCAACGCCCAGCACTACAGATGCCACACCACCGTCCTGGTGGGCGCGGTCGATGAGGACGGCCTGCTGGCTGTTCGCAAGGACGAGAACGCCGTCGGCGCCTACATCACGACCAGCGAGGACGACACGGTAACCATCACCTTGTACGACGTGCTCGGCGAGCGCCTGACGGAGCGGTCCGGCCTCGACCGCATCCGCGCCCTCATCGCCACGGACCGTGTCCCGATCCCCGTCAATGACAGGGCGCGCGGTGTGCTCGATTTCCACGAGGAGGCCGAGCGATGAGCATTCCGATCCATACTCCCGGTGCGATCGATGCCGCGCACATCATCACCTCCGGCCTTCCGATCCTGTTCGTGACGATCGACTCGCTGCGCTACGACGTGGCCAAGAGTGCCCTGCGCGAGGGCCGCACCCCGCAGCTGGCCCGGCTGCTGCCCGCCGGACGGTGGGAGCGCCGATGGACGCCGGGCACGTTCACGCTGCCCGCCCACACCGCCTTCTTTTCCGGGTTCCTGCCCAAGGTGCCAACGCCCCGCCAGCCACCGCGCCTGTGGGAGTGCCGGCCCCCGGCCTTCAAGGACGTCGACGAGCGGACCTTCGTGTTCGACGCCCCCAACCTGCTGCAAGGGTTGAAGGTCCACGGCTATCGCACGGTGTGCGTGGGAGGCGTCACCTACTTCTCCCGGGAGACACCCCTCGGCGGCGTGCTGCCCGACCTGTTCGACGAAGACCACTGGCGCCCAGAGTTCTGCTCTCCCGAGCCAGACTCCACCCGGCACCAAGTCGACCAGGCCCTCAAGCTTGCCGAGCAATACGCGAACCGGCCGCTCTACCTTTTCATCAACGTGAGCGCAACGCACGTCCCGCACGGTCACTACCTCGGCCAGAGCGCGGACACTGTCTCCTCCCAACAAGCGGCCCTGGCCTACGTTGATAGGCACCTGGGTCGACTCGTTGATCAGCTCACCGCTGCCCGTTCGTGGCTGATCATCATGTGCGCCGATCACGGAGACGCCTACGGCGACGACGGCTTCCACGGACGGGGCATCGTGCATCCCAGCGTGACCACCGTGCCGTATGCCGCATGGGTTCAGTGATGACCGCTACGCTCACCGCCCATGAGCGATGCACCCAAGCGCGACGCCTCCGTGGTCGTGGCGGTCAACGACGATCACCACGTCGCGATCCTCAGCGCGCACTTTCCCGAACACGGCGGCGAATACCTGTTCCTGCCCGGCGGCCGACGCGAGGACAACGAGGATGCGGCCACCTGTGCCCGCCGTGAACTCAAGGAAGAAGCCGGCGTCACCGCCTCCTCCTGGAAACACCTGGGCAGCTACGCCATGATGCTCGCCTCAACGGCCCGCATCGACCTGTTCCTGGCCCAGCACCTCACCTTGGGCTCCCAGGAACTCACCGAAAGCGAACAGCACTTCAAGTTGGACTGGTGGCCGCTCGACGCTGCGCTGCATGAGGCCGAGCGAGGACGCTTCCTGCTGCTCGCAGGCCCCCTTGCTCTCTTCCTGGCAGCTCGCTCCATCGCCTGATCAACTGCGCTGTCTGCACGCTTTTTACGCTCGCCGCCCCGACCGTTGCATAACGCGCCGGGCGGAGCCGTCTCGCGGGCGTTACCGCCCACCACCGCATCCTTTACTGCAACCGTCCGGACGCAGGGTCTTTGAGAAGTGCTCTTGTGTCCGGGTTCGTCATGCCAGCCCTAGGGCGGTGAGGGGCCGTAGGTGGTCACGAGCGGTGC
>NZ_JBHTSF010000254.1:0-8854 GCF_042795295.1 Streptomyces sp. NPDC056486 | reverse complement strand
CCCCAGCACAGGAGTTGACTTGATACCGACATCGGTGAGTTACCGACCTCTGACCGGCCCCGAGGAGATCGAACTATTCTGCCGACTCTCCTACGTCCTGGACCACGAGTTGACCGACGACTTCGCCGACGGATGCCGCCGCCCTGAGTGGACCTGGGTGGCCCTGGACGGCGACCGCCTCCTCGCCCGGCTCGCCTGGTGGACGACCCCAGGTGGTGACGTCCCACTGCAGCTCGACTTCTTCGACATCGACGACACGCTGCCCCTGGCCGACCGCGGCGAGATCGGCCTGCAACTGTTCAAGACAGCGACGGCGACCGTTTTCCCGGCGGGCGCGAAGTTGCCGGAGTACGGCCGCTTCGTCCCGACCGACTGGCGTGAGGACCCCGCAGCCCGCGAGGTGGTCGAATCCCGCACGCGCGTACTGGAGAGCACGGGTGCACGGCTTCTGGTCGAGCGGCTGCGGTTGCAGTGGACCCTCGCGTCCCCACTCCCGGAACCCAAGGAGCGTCTCGTCTTCCGCCCGGTGGCCGACCGCGAGGACCTCCTGGCCCTGATGGCCCCGGTCTTGGAAGGCACCCTCGACGCCCACGGCCAAGCGGACCTGGCATCGGGACTGAGCCCGCGCGAGGCGGCCGAACGGCACTACGACGGGGAGTTCGCCAAGTACAAGACTCCGCACGAATGGTGGCGCATCGCCGAACTGCCCGACCGTAGCGGCCCGGTGGGCTTCGTGATCCCGGCCCGCAACAGCTACCACCCGATCATCGCGTACATCGGCGTCCTGCCCGCGCACCGGGGCAACGGCTACATCGACGAAATCCTCGCCGAGGGCACTCGTATCCTGGCCGCCGAGGGCGTCGACCGGATCAGGGCATCTACGGACCTCGGTAACGTCCCTATGGCAAGAGCCTTCGCCCGAGCCGGATACGCCAACTTCGAACGCTCCCTCAACCTGGTCTGGGACTGACCCCGCCTGCGGCCTCTCCGGATCTCCCCCCCAACAACCCTCGTCCCCCGTGGACTCGGTGCTGTCACGAGCCGTGCTGCACCCGGTGCGGGCCGGGGCGGTGTGCGGCTGGCCAGGGTGTTGTGCCGGTCCTGCTTGGAGGCCCTGACCAGCAAATCACTCGTGAGCCGGCTTTGAGCGCCGCGGCGTTCTCGGCTCTTCGGGCCCGCGTCTTGTACGGCGTCCCCCGCCACGACCCTTGGCGGGTACCGGGCCTAGCCTGCATCGAGTACGGGCGCAGCGTACCGATGAGGTAGCACGCCCAGTCCAGTCATGCTGAGCAACGGGCTCCGTTGGGCTTCATGTACTCCAGGAGATCGGCATTCACGACAGCATGATGATCTACCGCATAGAGTGACCATGCGCCTGGCTGGTCTGTATGAGGGCTTCCGGCGGCGAGCGAATGAGGCTGCAATGAGTGAACTGACGAAGCCCGAGATCGATCTTCCGGAGGGTGAGGCTCCCACCGAACTGACAATCCGCGACCTCGTCGTCGGGGACGGGCTTGAGGCGAAGCCGGGCAGGGTTGTCCAGGTTCACTACGTCGGGGTCACCTTCGAGTCCGGAAAGGAATTCGACACCTCCTGGGACCGGGGCCAGACGTTCAAGTTTGCCGTGGGCGGCGGCAAGGCCATCAAGGGCTTGGACCGCGGTGCTAGAGGGATGAAGGTCGGCGGCCGGCGCGAGATCATCGTTCCCCCGCGCCTCGGCTACGGCAACCAGTCACCCTCGCCATTGATCCCGGCGGGCTCGACACTCGTCTTCGTGGTGGACCTGCTCTCCGTCGCAGTCTGAGGCCTTCTGCTACCCGGCCTCTCCGCCCGGGACCAAGGCCGGGAAACACTTGCCGGCCGACGCCCTCCGCACAGATCGGCTACGGGGCGCTGCTGACCTACACGTTCCGCTGTTCCACCGGCTCCTGCAGCCCGGCTGGCACCGGCTCGGCGATGTGGCCATCGCGGCGGGCGTCGGCATCCAGGACGCGGCCACCGTGGTCACCGGGCTGGTGGCCGCGCAGATGGCGAGCATCCGCAGGGAGGCGTCGTGACGGCGCTGCTGGGGCTGGGCGCCTACCGCATCCCCGGTGGGGAACTGGCCGCCGCCCGGCGTGCAGCCCACTGCCCATCGGCCTGGATCGACACGGCACCAAACTACTGCGAGGGCCGGGCCCACCGGCTGCCGGCCCCGCGCTCGCCGGCCGCCCCGGTCTGCGCATCGCGGCCAAGGCCGGGTTCCTTGCCCCCGTATCCGCGCGCCGCCCGCGCCGCCCGCGCCGTCGGTGCTCCCGGGGCCTGGCACAGCATCGATCCTGCGTTCGGCGTCGGGTGAGTTTGGCGGCGGCCGCCGGTGCCGGGGGCGGCACTCAGGCGGGCACGGGGTGGGTTGCGGATCGCGGCTTGAGCGGCCGCGGCTGTTCTGGGGGAGCAGAACAACCCGGTTTACCCAGTGCTACCGGCGCGGGCACGTATCGGATTCGGTCCGCGCTCCCCGCACACCCAACAGAACGGAGCCGGACGGGCCATCGGCTCCAGGTCACGATGAAGACAAGCCCGCGCACAAGGTCGAATCTCAAACTCAGAACCCGTCTTTGGACCCGTCATACGCCGCTGAAACTTCAGCATCATGGGCGGCATGGGGAACGTCGCGGATGACTCCGAGAAAGTTCTGCCCGAGGATCCAACCGAGCACCTGGCGTTCGTGAAGGAGCACGGCGAGCAGTCCCGCGCCAGGATCATCGACCTGGACTTCGCGGTGAAGCACGGCATCATCCCGACCTGGTCCCAGGACTGATCCGCAGTGGCTTTCCAGCTCAACGTACTGACCAGCTAGAGCGTGTCCGGCGGATCATGCCGGGGACGCGGTGGTCTGGCACGCGCATCTGCGGCATTGTCGTCAATCACCATCGCTCCGCGATGCCTCAATCCTCCGCCTTGCAATTGCACGCACCAGACCGCCGCTCACCAGCAGCGCAGGCGCCCCGCCAACCGGGCCGGCCTGATCCGCCGGACACGCCCTAGCCCTCGATCAGGGTCCCCGGTGGGACCTCCGCGTCCTTCGCCTTGTCGCCCGGCTGCAACTGGCGGTCGTAGCAGCCCTGACGCCAGACCAGTTTCTTGAACTGCTCCGGGGTGAGCACACCCTGCCAAGGGGTGCCGCCCGGGCAGAACACGCCCTCGCAGCCGTAGCAGTAGTGCGCCGGCAGCCAGAACTCGTTGGCCAGTGTCTCGCCGGACGTCTCGGCGTCCTTCTCCCGGCCGTCCTCGCGCACCACTGCGAGGGTGGCGGCGAAGATGAGCAGCCCGAGGACTACACCGCCGACCGTGTACAGCTGGTTGTCCTTCTCGACGCCCATGTAGGCGAGACCGCCGCCGAACATGAGGCTCAGGACGAGCCCCTCGACGAAGTGGATGCAGCCGTCACCGCCACCGCTCTTCTCCGGGCCCTTCGCCAGGCGGGTACCGAGGCTCTTGGTCAGGGCGCTCTTGCCGGACCGCGCCTGTTCGACCGTCCGCACCTCGGCTCCACCGCAGCGCGGGCACGTCGGCGTCGGCGGTTGCGGCCTTCCGTCCGTTGTCATGCGCAGAACGCTATCCGGTGCGGGTATCGGCGCTGACGGCGGAGTGCGGTGCGGCCCCGCGCCTGCTCCAGCCGCCGAAGGTCGCGACTGAGTGCTTGTTGCGCGACGAACAGCCGGGCGGCAGCCCGGATGCTCCGCGCGCATGCGGGGTGGATCTCCCGTCGGGTCGGTGAAGCGCTGACCGCCCAACTGCTCTCCGCACGCGCGGGGGCCCCGTCACCACCGTGGGGTTCACGCTGCGCGGTTTCTGCTCCCCGCACGCGCGGAGGCCGTGTTGGACGTGTGGCCGGATGGCGAGGTGCTGACCGTCATCAAGCGGATCAGGGCAGCGATTGGCAAGACCCGGGGAGTTCGGGGCAGCCGGATACCGGGCAAAAGAGGGCGGGGGCTTTTCGGGGCACGGGGTTCACCTCCAGTCAGGGCATGGAGGGCCATCCACAGGCCCGTGCATATGAGCTGACCATTCGGCGTAAGGTGCGGCGCCCGTTCTTGGCCGGACGCTGCGGCCCGTGCTGTGCTCGGCGCGTGAGGCAAACGGGGTACTTCATTCCGCCGCACTTCGAACTCCGTTGTGGCGGAATGCACTTGGTCGTACAGCACATCCCCGGATGGCTGCCGGATGGCTGGTGGCAGCTCTCAGCACGGCCACAGGCAGCGGGCATGCAGTGTGGCTCACATCGCGGTGATTGGTTCACCGAGCCCATCTCGCCGGCTCCTTGAGTCACCGCTCAACGCATGGCTTCACTTCCGGGGTCACGGCCGGGCCGGGCACTCCAGGATCCGGCCGTCGACGGTCCCGATGAGCAAATGTCCTTGGGGCGCCACGGCACGGGATAGTGCGGTGGTCGATGCTCCGTCGATCTTGAGCTCGGTGTGCCATCGCGCCGAGCCGTCGTTGGCGTCCAGTGCGGTCAGGGCGCCGGAGTTGTAGGCCACGTAGAGGGTGTCCCCGTCGGTGTCCAGGGCAGTGGCAGGGTGATCGGTGCGGTGCCGCCACTGCACTGAGCCGTTCAGGGATCGCCGCACGACGTAGGCGCCACCGGGTTGGAGACCCTGGCCGTGGTGGACAGCGCCGGCGTAGACCAGGGACTGCCCTATCTCGGCCCCAGGGCCCCCGAAATGATGCTCCTGCGGTGCCCAGGAGTGCGGAAAGAGCCGCCGCAACGTCCCATCGGTATCCAGGGCGGTGACCCATTTGTCCTTGTGCGGCTTGTCCGGGTCAGAGCCGACCAAGATGTACGGGCGGCTCGCGTGACGGACGGCGAACGGGTGGTTGAACAAGTCGAAGTGGCTGACCTCCGGACCGTCTACCGGACCGTCGAGGTCGAACATCAGCAGCCGTTCGGGACGCTTGCGACGGCCGCCCAACGGCCTGAGGATCGTCCTGCGGCCGCCTGCGACGAGAACCGTGAACACGCCTGGACTCAGAGTCTCCAGCACGTCCCCTGTCTCGACAGCGATTCGGGCCAGCCGGGGTGCGGACGTCTCCCAGCGTCCTCCCTCGCGGCGACCGTGGCGTTCGGCGTTAGTCCACACTGATGTGCCGTCGGAGGCCAGAACCAGCTGCCGGCCGCCTTCCTCGTCCTCGACCGCCCATAGCAGGTCTCCGGAGGGCAGCCACGACTCCGCCAGCACCCCGTCCAGAGCGGCCAGCACGCGACCGTCCTCCGTACCTTCGACAGCCCACACCCGTCGACGTACGGACCACTGCCGACCGGCCGAGGCAGCGAGGTCCGCGAGGAATCGGCGGGCCTCCGCGCTGTGATCCGGCTGGACGACCGGTTTTGCGGTGGCAGTCAGCTCCTCGGCACCGATCGCCCCCTGCTCAACGGCGCTCCAGTCTGAGCGGGCTACAACGGCCGCATGACCCTGCTCGTGTGCCTGTGGGTTCTCCCAGTCGTCACACGGCGCCAAGGCCAGGCGAAGTGCCCTTTCGCTGCGCCATTCCACGCCGAGCACCTCCCGCGGGTGCTGCAAGGCGGACACCACGTCGCCGGAGTCCAGGTGGATCAGCAGGAGTTCGCCTCGAAAGAAGTAGCCGCCGTCGTAGTGCCCCGTACCTACGGCCAGCAGAGGAAGAACCGGGTGGAAAGCGAGCGACCGAACGGGGTACCCCGACCGCACCAGGTGCAGGCACCGCAGCCCGTCCCGCTCATAGACACCGATCCGGTGCCCCGTCCATCGGGAGTCAGCGGTCCCACTGCCACTCCACTGGATATGCCCGAGGTCCCCGCCCACAGCGACCGTCCGCGAGCGCTCGTCAGCGACGGCCAGAGCAGGTTCTCCCATCTCGGCGAATGGGCCGTCGCCGAGCACGCGTCGGACTATCGGCGCAAGGGTCATCGAGGGTTCCTCCCAGTTCGGCACATGACGACCGCTGTCCCGGGCGTGGCACGGCGGCAGCTCATGATCCCGCCTCGCGTAGTGCAGCAGCGAACGTCTCTGACGCTCGGCGGCCGAGCGGGGGCGCACGTCGCGGCCTCTTGGGCACCTGTTATTCCACTGAATTCCCTGAATCCGTCCTGCGTACTGCTTCGCACCGAGCGGCCAGTCCCGGTGCGGACAGGGGCTCTGTGCAGGTCGCGTCGTGTAAGCGGGCAGCTGCTCCGCCGAGCGGCAGCGTTTGTCAGGCGGGGAGGGGCAGTGCGGCCTGTGGGGAGGGGACGGGCCGTTGCTGCTCACGCCCGACCAGCAGGCCGCGATGCCGCAGGAGTACCTGGAGGGCCGTACGACCGACCCGGAGACGTGGCTGCGCACACCGGAGAACCTCGCCCGGCTGGCCGCCCTCCCTCACCAAGGCTGCCGAAGCCCGCAGCCGGACCACCGACCTCGAAATGCCCCGCTTTCACGACGTCGCCCCGCACATCATTATTCCGAAGACTGGCCCACAGCCCGCTCAAGACGACTACATGGGCTTTGCGCTGGTTCAGATAATGATCGCCGACCGTTTCGACATCACCGGTGCTCGCTGGGGACTCACCGGCGCCGAAGCCGTCCTCCAACTCCGCGCACTGATCACCAGCGACTTCGGGGACTACTCTTCCACGCAGCCTGCGAACACCAACGCCTTTATCCCGGCCCCGACCAGCACAAGTACGGCCTTACTGCTTGATCCCGACCGTCACTCCAGAGGATCCGCACCCAAGGGCCTTGGCCTGCCCGAGCAGGTTACCGAGACCGCCGTACAGGGTGTGGGCAAGCTCCTGGAGTCGGGCCGCCTCCACGTACTCGCCCGTCAGGCACCGCAGGGGGCGGGACGGCAGTGTCCAGGCGGGAGGCGGTGTTCTGCTCGGACCGGTGCCGGTCGCGGCATTTCGGGCGTACAGGGGAGCCGTGTCAAGGGGTTCGAGATTCGGGCGAGGACGTCGGCGGTGTGCTCGGTCTCGTCGATCCGGCTCGCCGTCGTGATCAGCTCTCGACAGGTACGGGTTCCGCGTGGACCGACACGGCGGTGAGGTAGAGACCGTCGCCGCTGAGCCGGAGCGTCGGGGGCAGGCCCTCGCTGAGAGCATCCGAAACCTCGGCGGTCGGGTAGCCGAAGAGGTCGATGCCGTGGAGGACAACTGGGCAGGCCGACGGCCCAGTGAGCGTGAAGGGGCCGCGGGTGAGGCCGATGCCGGCTAGGCCGGGGGTGTCCTGGTGCCAGCCGCGGCGGTCCGTGGTGTCGCCGTATGCGTCGAGCGTCAGGCCCCGGTACTGCGCGCTGAAGGCCCAGCGGGCGCCACAGACCCAACCATCGCGAACGTCCGCGACAGTGGCGACGGCCCACTGGGCGGCGCGCTCGTCCATGCCGAAGCTGAGGGTGCCGGCACAGCCAGGGAGCCGGAGACCGATTTCGGGGAGTAACTCGAACATGCGGCGATGGTCCCAATGACTGGCACTGCGCCACAAGCCGGAAACGACGATCACCTGCTGATTGTCGAGGCCCTGGCGAGCCGGTGGGAGCAGAGCAGGGCCGACGACGGCGGCACCACGGTGCGGGCGGGCCTCGACCTGCCCGGCCAGCCCGTGCATCCCACCGCCCTGAGCAGCGAGGATGAAGCGAATGCCCCCCCCCGGAGATCACCCGTGACCGTGCCCGCGCCTTCTATACGGAGATGGTGCCCGCCGATGCGCGGCACTTCTCGCGGCCTGAGCTTGAGGGGCCCGCACGGACGGCTAGGCGTCAAGAAGGCCCTCCGGCAGATGACCCTTTGAGGGTATTAAGGGCGAACGGTCATCGCCGAGGAGTTGCTCGGATCGTCTTCCTCTGCTGGTAAACGCCGAGGTCAGCGAGACTGCTCCCCGCAGAGTGCACCTGCCCGAGACGTACGGCAACCGGCGGGGGCTACAACCGGCTGCGGATGTGGGACGTCGATGGCACCTGGGAGTAGGTGTTCACCGCGTTGGTGGCCCAGGCCGACGCTGATGAGGATCTGAGCTGGGCCGTGTCGGTGGACTCCACGATTGTGCGGACTCACCAGCACGCGGCCGGGCCCGCAAAAACGGGGCTCCGACCAGCGAACACGACGACCACGCCATCGGTCGGTCCTGCGGCGGACTGACCACGAAGAGATCCACTACCCGCGCCGGGCTGAACTGGATGGCGGTGACTCTATTTGGCGATACCCCGTGGGGTGCGCCCGTCCCGGCTTCCCATGCCGACGTCTCGGTGGCACGAGGTGGCTTGTCAGAGGCGTCGGTTAACTTGCGGACCATGGGAAACGCAGGCGGATCATTGACGACCCGATCCACGGGGGAACTGCACCAGCTCATGCGGACAACCGGGTTCACCGGCATCGACGGCACGAAGGCGTTGGCGGAGGGCTGGCAGCTCACGGACTTTGCCGACGCCGGACGGCGCAGTCTGGCGAACCTCGTCCAGCGAACGCAGGCATCGGCCGTCATGGTGTCCTTCCTCGACAGCGATGTGGGCTTCATCGAGGCCCTCACGCCGGATGGCGACAGTTGGGAGGGCCTGCTCAACCGCGAGTTGGCGGAGAGCTACGAGATACCTCTGGAGCACTTCCCGATCGAACCCGCCGTGGCCGGCGCACTCGCATGGTCGGCCGCCGCCGGACTGACACCCCACGAGGAGGCTGTCCGGCAGACACTCACCGGGTCGGCCCTGTTCGCAGAGGAACTCTCCTCGGCCCTCCTGGTAGCCCTGGGGCTACCCGGCGCAGCCTAGGCCGTGTCTTCAATGTAGTTGCGCGGGATGATGGGCCTTGTGAGCCGACGCTATGAACTGACCGGTGAGGAATGGGAGTTGTTACGTCCGTTCCTTC
>NZ_JBHTSF010000253.1:0-8912 GCF_042795295.1 Streptomyces sp. NPDC056486 | reverse complement strand
GTCCCGCGGGGCGGCTCCCGCGGACGCCGCCCCGCGGGCGGCCTCGGCCGCCAACCGGATCGCGAGGGCACGGGCCAGCAGGACGGGACGGCCCGCCGCCTCGGCCGCCGCGCGGCGCATCGACTCCGTGTAGCCGATGCAGTCCAGGACGATCCAGCGGCTGCCGGCCTCGGCGAGGCGGCGGGCCGCCGCCGCTGCCTGCGTGTGCGCGTCCGGTGCGTACGGGTCGCCAGGCTCCGCGCGCACGCGGCCCGGCAGCAGTACCGACCAGCGTCGCTCCACGTCCTCCCGCTGGGCGGCCAGCGGACAGACGATGCCGACGGGATCGTCACCGGTGAGGGCACGCACGCCCTGCTGGACGAGGGGTTCGGCGTACAGGAGGGGGCGGCTCGCGGGTACGGGCGGGAAGTTGCCCGTACACAGCAGCAGCGTCACCGCCGCGCCGTCCGCCTCGCACCGGGCGACGGCGTCCCGCATGCGTGGGGCGAGCGCGCGGTGGCCAAGGAGGACGGAGGTACCGTCCCGCAGCCGCGAGATGAGCGGTGGTTCACCCGGTTCGGGGGCCAGCGCGGCGCGCGTCGCCTCCCCTGCCCCGCCCTCGAAGACGTCATCGAACACGTCCTCGTCGAGAGCCCCGTGCTCGTACCGTTCCAGGCCGCTCAGCCACGGCTCGACGTCACCCGCCAGGTCGGCCCTGGGGGCCTGCCCGATGGTCACCATTCCGAGCCCTGTCGTCCCCATACCTTTACCGTCTCCTTGTCTCACAGAACCTTGTAGATCTGGCTCACGTCGTTCAGGGAACTGCCCGCCACCAACCCGGCGCCGACCAGGGCAAGGTCGTTGTCCGCGTCGGGCTGCGTGCTCGCCTTCGCCGACGGGCCCTCGCTGCCGCGTGCCTTCCAGCGGGAGTACGCGACCCGGACGGCGAGGGCGCCCAGCACCAGCCACCCGGCCTGTGGGGTGGCGACGAGGAGGCCGGTCGCCAGGAGCACGCCCATCTGGCGGGAGGAGCCGCCGAAGAACTGGATCAGCGCGCCGGGAATCGCCCACAGCGCCATCATCGTCAGCGCGTGCGTGTCGGTCAGGCCCGCCTTGATCGTGTCGACGTACACCTGGGCGACGGGGGGCACCCGGCCGTCCGAGAAGAACGGCTTCCAGGCGATCATGACGACCACGATGGCCACGGCGAACCCGACGAGCTGCGCGATGTACTGCTGGCGCCGTCCCGCCATTTCGTACGGGTGCCACGGCAGGGCCCCCTTACGCAGCAGCCACCCTGCCTTGAAGTCGAAGCCGACGTCCGCGAAAGCCGGTCCCGTGGAGGCGGCGTACCCCACCAGCAGGGCGAGCGGCACCATCGGGATGCCGAGGACGAGACCCAGGATCAGGAAGATCAGCGTGACCGCGAAGGCGGGGAACCAGCCCGAGTGCATCGCGGCAAGGCCCACGATGAGCTGGTGGATGAGCGCGGCCACGCCGGCAAGCAGCACCCATCCCACGAGGCCCCACCCGCCCATGTCGGCGGCGACACCACCCATCAGGGCGATGAGCAGGGCGCCCACCAGGAACAGGACGAAGCCCTCAAGGAGTCCGCGCCGCAGGCGGCCCCTGTCGACCGTACGGGTCTCCTCGTCGAAGACGTCCGCCTCCGCCGGGGGGCGCTGGGCTGCTGCGGCCCGGGAGCCCGACTTGCGGTCCCGCATCATAAGGACCGCCTGCAGCAGCGCGACGAGACCGGCTCCGATCATGACTCCGTGCGGTACGTAGTTCGCGCCCAGGTCGACGTGGAGGAGGCTCGGCGCGTACTGCGCGACCAGCAGACCGACGCCGAACATCAGCAGCGCCCAGATGTTGCCGAGGAAGGCGACGCCCGCCGCGCTCATCGGCAGCTTGAAGAGGGAGCCGACGACGCCGACGACCGCGCTGATCCCCAGCAGCCGGGCCTTGCGTCCGCCCTCGTCACCCGCCTTGATCGTCTCGGCCGCCGCGATGCCGGCGGGCCAGGACGCCGATGCGGGGAGCAGCTTCGAGTCGAAGACCCGGTAGAGGACCCAGCTGTCGACGAGCAGCCCGACGACCGCGCCGCCGAGCATCGGCCACACGAGGCCGGGCTTGCCGAGCAGGAACGGGACGGCGATCGGGGTGACCAGTGAGTTCGCGGCGGCGAACGTGGAGCCGGAGATCGCGGACTGGACAAGGTTCTGCCGGTGCGGATCGCGCATCCTCGCCAATGCGGAGAACGGGATGCGCCCGATGAGCATGGCGATCAGCGCGCCGATCACCGAGGTGTTGGGCGCGATGCCCAGAGAGGTGATCAGCACAAGGCCGATGACCGCGCCGAGCACGCTGAGGAGCACCGTCACGATCAGCGTGACGGGCTCCAGGGCTCTGGGATGTGACCGGGCCTGCGCGGCTTCTGCCGCCGGAGATGATGTGTTGCTCATGGGGGCTCCGTGCTCAGGTGGGACCTGCCGGCTGGGACGTCTCAGTCCTCGGTGGCTCCGGCGGTCGACTGAAGGCGCGTCATCGGGCCATAGAGGGCTATGAGGCGCTCGTACTCCTCCGGGTCGTGGAAACGGACGACTCCTCGTCCGTACTCCTTGGCGGCCTCGATGGCGAAGCGACCTGCCGCGGCGATGTCGCTCTCGTGGCTGGCGCCCGTGGCGCAGCCCGCGACGGCGGACTGGGCCGTCAGGGCGAGGCCCACGACGGGTGCGGAGGTGGCCACGCAGGGCTGCATGATCGAGTTGATGTGGTGCACCCCGTTGCCGTACGGGGTGATGTCCTGCGTGGTGATGGGCAGCACGCGTGCGGCCTCGCCCGTGACGGTCTCCAGGACGTCGAGCAGGTCGTCGCTGACCCGCAGGATCCAGCCCTCCTTGACCGTCGGCGACAGGGCGACGCCCCGGTGGTTGAGAAGCCGGTTGCCCTTGGTGGTGTCGATGGAGACGACGGCGTCCATGGCCTCGTCGATCTCCTGGCGGTTGCAGTCCAGGGTCGAGACCGGCGAGTCCATGAACGGCACGGGGTCGTGCGGCCGGGTCGGCGCGTCGGGGCATACATGAGTACTGAGGATCACGTCACCCTGGAGGACGTCGCCGCGCCCGTACATGTCGAGGAGCTTGGCGGCGGCCGAGAGGGCGGCGACGGCGCCGTCCGCGTCGGAGACGATGCCGGTGCGCTCGGGGCGGGCACCGACGCCGCCGAGGCGGCCGAGGATGCCGAGGGTGGGGGCGCCGCCACCGGAGCGGGCCCCCTCGCTGCCGGGAACGACGACCTTGACGAAGTCCGTGCCGCCCTTGGGGCCCTCCACGCGGGTCACCGACACCTCGACCTGCTCGAACACGGTGGCGGGCGCGGGGTGGTCCGCCTCCTTCGCCGCACGGCCGAGCACGCCCCGCAGATGGGCGGCGAGCGTGTGTCCGTCGGCCTGGGGGCGGTCGAGGAGTTCGATGACGTCGAGTACGTGCTTGAGCACGGTGGCTCCCTGGTGCGAGGCGGTGCGGATTCGCACACGCTCTCTCCGGGACCCTTCAGGATGCAACTATTTCCCTATATGCGAGAAAGCAAATCCAATATAGGAATCTGCTGATCCGAGATGGATAGGGTGCGGTGGTGACGACCGATCGAGGAGCACCACTTCAGACCGCGGACCGAGCGCTGCTGGTCCTGCTCGCCTTCTCCCACGACAGAGAGGAGTGGGGCGTGACCGACCTGGCGGCGGAGTTCGGCTGGGACAAGTCGGTGGCCCAGCGGCTCCTTGCCTCCCTCGCGCACCGCGGCTTCCTGGTGTCCGACGCCGTGACCCGCCGCTACCGGCTGGGCCCCGCCGTCTGGCACATGGCCACCGCCTGGGAGCGGCACAGCGGGATGGCCGGCCTCGTCCGGCCCGGTCTGCGCCAGCTGGCGGCGGCAAGCGGAGTGACCGCGCTGTTCGCCGTACCGGACGGGACGCATCTGCGCTGCGTCGAATCGGCCGACGGCACCTCCGGGCCGCTGCGCGCCTACCGGCTGACGGGCGAGCTGTATCCGGGGCACGCGGGCGCCACCTCGCGTGCGTACTTCGGGATGCTCGCGCCCGGGACGCGCGCCGCGCTGCTCTACGGGCGGCCCATGGCCAGCTTCAGCGAGCTGACCGTGACGGACCCGGCGGAACTGGAGGCACTGATGTGCCGGGTGCCATCGGACGGCTTCGCCTACTCGCAGGGTGAGTACGACCCGGCGACGGCCGGCCTCGCGGTGCCGGTGATGGTGCGCTCGCAGCCGGTCGGTTCGCTCACGCTCGTCGGACCGCACGAGCAACTCGACGGCAGAAGGGACGAGTTGCTCGCGACCCTGTACTCCGTCGGGGAGTCCCTCGGTGAGCTGCTCACCCCGCGCCAGGTGCGGGGCCGCCGCCCCGGCACCACCCCGCCGGCCCCCCGCACATCCCCCCAGAAAGGCTGAACCACCCATGAAGCTGCTTCTGCTGTCCAACTCCGCCGCGCCGGGACGCGCGTACCTCGACCACGCTCGCGAGGTCATAGCAGATCAACTGTCTGGCATCCAGGAGCTGTTGTTCGTTCCGTATGCGCTGGCCGACCACGACGGCTACACCGCGAAGGTCGCCGCCTTCATGGCGGAGCTCGGCCTGCGGGTGCGCGGCATACACACGGCGGACGACCCGCGCACGGCGGCTGCGGAAGCCCAGGCGATCTTCATCGGCGGGGGCAACAGCTTCCGGCTGCTCTCCGCGCTCCAGCGCGGCGGCCTTGTGGACGCGATCGCGCGGCGGGTGCGCGCGGGCGCGCCCTATATGGGGTCGAGCGCGGGCACCAACATGGCCTGCCCGACCCTGCGTACGACCAATGACATGCCGATCGTCGAGCCCGCGTCCTTCGCCTCGCTCGGCCTGGTCCCCTTCCAGATCAACCCGCACTACCTCGACCCCGACCCCGCAGGGACGCACATGGGCGAGACCCGCGAGGAGCGGCTGACGCAGTTCCTGGAGGAGAACGACGTGCCTGTCCTCGGGCTGCGCGAGGGCACCTGGCTCCGACGGGACGGTGACGCGCTGACGCTCGGCGGAATCGCGGCGGGGGCCCGGCTGTTCACCGCCGGTGCCGAGCCTGTCGAGTACGCGCCGGGCGCCGATCTCGGCGCATTGCTGACCAGCGAGGCCCGTTTCGACAGCCGCAAGGCCTGACGCCACACCGCTGCCGGACGGTGGGGGGCAGCTCGACGACGCGCGCTACGGGCCGAACGGCAGCGTCCGCCCCGGCGCTGGCCCGGTTCGGCCCCTGTGCGCCGAACCGGGCCTCGCCCCGTCGCCGAGCATCCGGGCCCCACCGCCCCGTCGCCGAGCATCCGGGCCTCACCGCCCCGTCGCCGAGCATCCGGGCCTCCACCGTCCCGTCGCCGCACAGCGCCAACCGCGCTGCCGAGACAGCGGTAGAGGAGGCCACGGCGTTGCGCTCCGCCCGACGCACGGAACCTGGACAAGCCCGGCCACCGCTCAAGGCTGATCTACCGGCCACGCAGAGACGACGGCCGACGCGACGGGCGCATGAGCTTCTCCTGGCGCGCCTACCGGTACCTGCTGATCGCCGCCCACCAGCAGTTCGGCGGCCCGATCGTCCTGGTCTGGGACAACCTCAACGTTCTCAAGCAGAGGAGTTCGAGAGGCCGATGGAGAAGCAGCCGACCGAAGTCCGTGCGGCCCGAGGGGCCCCTCAAGCCGCCGTCAGCGCCGCCAGGGCGCGGTCCATTGCGGCGTTGAACTCTTCCGGCGTCAGCGGCAGCCGGGACTTGATGTCCCGACTCCACTGGTCGGCGAGGACCTCGGCGGAGCCCGCCTCGACACCGTCGAGCGCCGCGTCGGCCAGGTCCGACGGCGCGATCTTGTCCACGGGCCAGCCCGCCGCCATGTCGGTGTCGGCCAGGCCGAGGTGCACCGCTGTGACGAGCGTGCCCTGCTCGGCGAGTTCCAGGCGGACGCCGTTGGTCATGGCCCAGGCGGCGGCCTTGGTCAGGTGGTAGGCATTGGCGCCCGCGCCCCCGAACCACGACATGGCGGAGAGGACGTTGACGATCGCGCCCCCGCCGTTCCTGGCGAGCGCCGACGCGAACTCCCGGATCATTCCCAGGTGGCCGAACATGTTGGTCTCCAGCTCGTGCCGCACCGCGTCCAGCGAACCGGTCACCAGGTCGGTCCCCGTCTGGATCCCCGCGTTGTTGATGAGCAGCGAGACGTCCGGGGCGGCCTCGGCTGCGGCCCTCACGGATGCGGGATCGGTGATGTCGAGGGGCAGCACCTCGACCCCGGGCAGGTTCACGGTCTCCGGTCGGCGGGCCGTAGCGTAGACCGTGCGGGCGCCCCGTTCGAGCAGGCGCTGGGCGAAGGCGCGGCCCAGGCCGCGGTTGGCTCCGGTGACAAGGGCAACTGAGTTGTTGATGTCCATGGCCGGTACGCTAAAACCTGACGCTAACGTCAGAGGCAAGTGCTGGTCCTCAGGGCCAGGGGTGAGAGGAATCACCATGACCGTCACAGTGGCCGCAGCCGAGCGGTTGATCCGCATCGGCGAGGTGGCACGAGGCGCCGGCGTCTCAGTGCGCGCCGTGCGCTACTACGAGCAGCAAGGGCTGCTCATCGCGGAGCGCAGCCCGTCCGGCCAGCGCCTGTACCGGCAGGACGCCATCCCCCTGGTGCGCTTCTTCCAGCAGATGTTCGCCGCCGGCCTGACCAGCCGAAGGATCGCGGAACTCCTTCCGTGCTGGGACTCCGGGCACACCGACGCCGAGCAACGAGCCATGCTGCGAGCCGAGCGCGAGCGCATCCAGGCCAAGGTCGACGACCTGCAGGCCGCCCTGTACAGCCTCGACGAGGTCATCGCGATCACGGACACGCACCCGTAGGCGCGGTCGGCCAGACGTCTCATCAGCGATCTGACCTCGCTGCATCCGCGATCTCCGGTGCATGCGCTCGATGTCTTGCTGGGAGCGCGTCAGGGGTGACGTTAGGGGAGTGAGTTTCCTTGATCCACTCCCCGTTTACTCCCCAGCAGGCCACACAACGAGTCAGGGCCAGCTCCCTCAATTGAAGGAGCTGGCCCTGACCTGGTGTTTCAGCTGTCGGGGTGGCGGGATTTGAACCCACGACCTCTTCGTCCCGAACGAAGCGCGCTGCCAAGCTGCGCTACACCCCGATGTCGTTGCTCCACTGGCCCGCTGCGCAGGTCGTGGCGACATCGATTACTTTAGCGGACCGGCGCCCGGAGACGAAATCCGGTTTTCGCGACCCCGGGGGCTCCGGGCTCCGGGATCCGGGGGATCCGGGAGATCTGGGCGATCCCGTACTGGAGCCACTGGAGCCCAAGGGCCAGCCCCCAGGCCCCGCGCCCCTCAGCCCCGCGCAGTCAGCGTCAGCAGTGTCGCCTCAGGGGGGCACGCGAAGCGCATCGGGGTGTAGCGGTTCGCGCCGCAGCCTGCTGAGACGTGGAGGTACGACGTGTTGCCCTCCGACTCGTGCGACGACAGGCCCTTGACGCGCTTCGCGTCCAGGTCGCAGTTGGTGACCAGCGCTCCGTAGAAGGGGATGCACAGTTGGCCGCCGTGGGTGTGCCCCGCCAGGATCAGGGGGTAGCCGTCGGCCGCGAAAGAGTCCAGGGAGCGCAGGTACGGGGCGTGCACGATGCCCATCGAGAAGTCGGCGCCCGCGTCGGGACCGCCCGCCACCTGCGCGTACCGGTCGCGCTTGATGTGCGGGTCGTCCAGGCCGGTGAGGCCGATCTCGTAGCCCTCGACCTTCAGCGCGCCCCGCGTGTTCGTCAGGTTCACCCAGCCCGCCGCGTCGAAGCCGTCGCGCAGGTCCTCCCACGGGTTGTGGATCACGCCGACGGCGGGCGGGTTCCCGTTCAGGCCGTGCTTGCCCTGCGACCTCTCGACCAGGTAGCGGGCGGGGTTGCGCGGCTTGGGGCCGTAATAGTCGTTCGAGCCGAAGACGTACGCCCCGGGGAACTGCATCAGCGGGCCGAGCGCGTCCAGCGTCTCCGGCACGCCCTCCGGGTCGGAGAGGTTGTCCCCGGTGTTGATCACGAAGTCGGGGCGAAGGCCGGCGAGCGAGCGCAGCCAGCGCTGCTTCTTGCGTTGCCCGGACACCATGTGGATGTCCGAGACCTGGAGGACTCTGAGCGGCCGCATCCCCGGCGGAAGGACCGGAACCGTGACCCGTCGCAGTCGGAAGAGGCGGGGCTCGATGCCCACCGAGTAGACCAGACCGGCGGCGGCCGTCGCCGAAATTCCCAGAGGTACTGCGTATCGCGCGCGCATCCACCCATCGTGTCAGACCCGAAGGCCCCTTAAATCAGCGGGCGTCGGGCCGTACGCACCTGCGACAATCACCGCATGACCACGCTCAAGTCGAAGCTCCAGGAAGATCTCACCGCCGCGATCAGGGGGCGTGACGAGCTGCGCTCCTCGACGCTCCGACTGACCCTCACCGCCATCACGAAGGAGGAGGTCGCGGGCAAGACGGCCCGCGAGCTCTCCGACGACGAGGTGCAGAAGGTGATCGCCCGCGAGGCGAAGAAGCGCCGTGAGGCCGCGGAGGCCTTCGCCAACGGCGGCCGCGCCGAGCAGGCAGAGAAGGAGAAGGCGGAGGGCGAGATCCTCGCCGAGTACCTGCCGAAGCAGCTCTCCGAGGACGAGCTCCAGGCGATCGTCGCCCAGGCCGTCGAGGAGGCCAAGGCCGCCGGCGCCGAGGGGCCGCGTGCCATGGGCCAGGTCATGAAGATCGTGAACCCGAAGGTCGCGGGCCTGGCTGAGGGCGGCCGCGTCGCCGCCGTGGTCAAGAAGCTGCTCGCCGGCTGATCAGGTAGACCGGCTGATCAGATAGAGCAGCGAAGGTACGCGTGCGTACGTGAATGAGGGCGCCC
>NZ_JBHTSF010000252.1:0-9040 GCF_042795295.1 Streptomyces sp. NPDC056486 | reverse complement strand
AGTCCGCGCGGACCGGGGTGACGAGGATGTCGATGATGCCGCCGCAGGTCAGGCCCACGGCGAAGGCGTCCTCGTCGCTGTATCCGAAGCGCTCAAGGACGCTTTCGCCGTCTTCGACGGCCTGCTGACACAGCTCGTAGACGGCGCCTTCCACACACCCGCCGGAGACGGAGCCGATCGCCGTGCCGTCGGAATCGACGGCCAGGGCCGCGCCCGGCTGCCGGGGCGCGCTGCCGCCGACCGCCACCACGGTGGCGACGGCGAAGTCGCATCCCTGCTCGACCCACCGGTTCAGCTCTTCGGCGATGTCCAGCATGTCCGTCTCCTAACGGGTGTGTGTTTACAGGATGGGCTACTTGACGCCCATCCAGTTCTCGATCGGATGGAGCGCGAAGAAGGCGAGGAACACGAGCGCGAGCACCCACATCAGCCAACCGATCTCACGCGCCCTGCCCTGGACGGCCTTGATCAGGACGTGGACGATGACACCGGCCGCGATACCCACCGTGATGGAGTACGTGAACGGCATCAGGACCATGGTCAGGAACACCGGAATGGCGGTGGCCTGGTCGGTCCAGTCGATGTGCCGGGCGTTGCTCAGCATCATCGCGCCGATGACCACGAGCGCGGCGGCGGCGACCTGGGTCGGGATGAGCTGGGCCAGCGGGGTGAAGAAGAGGCACAGCGTGAAGGCCAGACCGGTGATGACGCTCGCGAAGCCGGTCCGCGCGCCGTCGCCGACGCCCGCGGTGGACTCGACGAAGACGGTCTGGCCGGAGGCTCCGGCGAGACCGCCGACGACGCCGCCGGCGCCGTCGATCGCCAGGGCCTTGTTCAGGCCCGGCATCTTGCCGTCCTTGTCGGCGAGGTTGGCCTGCTGGCCGATGCCGATGATGGTGCCCATGGCGTCGAAGAAGCCCGCGAGGACCAGGGTGAAGACGATGACACCCACGGTGATGCCGCCGATGTCGCCGATGCCGCTGAAGGACACCTCGCCGAAGAGGCCGAAGTCGGGCGACGAGACGACGGAGCCATTGAGCTCAGGGGCGTTCAGGCCCCAGTCCTTCTGGCTCATGCCCGCGACCTGGTTGACGATCGCGGCGAACACGGTGCCGCCGACGATGCCGATGAGGATCGCGCCCGGGACCTTGCGGACCTGGAGCAGGAAGATCAGCAGGAGGGTGACGGCGAAGCAGAGGACGGGCCAGCCGATGAGCTTGTCGTCGATGCCCATCTGGATCGGCTTCGAGCCCATGTCGCCGAACTTGGACGGCATGGAGGTGACGAAGCCCGCCTGGACCAGACCGATCAGCGTGACGAACATGCCGATGCCCATGGTGATGGCGTGCTTCAGCGCCAGGGGAATCGCGTCCATGATCAGGGTCCGCAGTCCGGTGAGGACCAGCAGGATGATGATGACGCCGTAGATGACGCACATCGCCATCGCGTTGCCCCAGGTCATCTCCGGGGCGACCTGGAAGGCCATGACGGCGGAGACGCCGAGTCCCGCCGCGAGGGCCAGCGGCACATTGCCGAGGATCCCCATGACGATGGTGGTGGCGGCCGCCGCGAAGACGGTGGCGGTGGTGAGCTGATCACCGTCGAGCCGGTGTCCCGTGGCGTCGGGGACCGAGAGGATCACGGGGTTGAGAAGGATGATGTAGGCCATCGCCATGAAGGTGGTGACACCGCCACGCACCTCCCGACCGACCGTCGATCCTCTCTGGGTTATGTGGAAATACCGGTCGAGCCAGGACCTGCCGGCCGGGACGCGTGAGCCGTTGCCCGCGTCCTCCGCCGTGGTCTTCGGCTCCGTTGACTGCTGGGTCATGGTGCCTAACTCCCAAGGTTCAAAGGGGCACCCGCAACAGGCGGTTCACAAAAGGGTTGGGGCCTGTGGAGACTGCGGGATTTGGGATGGTGCGTTGGGCGCACGACCCGGGGGACGGCCCGAGACGAACTGGGGGCTCCGGAGAGCCTGGGTGTTGCGTGGGTGCTGCATACGTACAGCGAGACCGCGAGCGGTGCGGTACTGGGGTTCTCCGGGCGGCACGGACTGACGGAAGTGTGACGTTCCTGGGAGGCACGGGCCGCCCGGAGAGATCGTGGGATCCGGTACCGGTCAGGTACCGGTCAGGTGTTCCGGGCGTACCGGTGTCCTGTTCAGCTCCAGACCCGTCGCGTTCCGGATCGCCGCGAGGACGGCCGGGGTCGACGAGAGGGTCGGGGCCTCGCCCATGCCGCGAAGGCCGTAGGGCGCGTTCGGGTCGGCCAGTTCGAGGACGTCGACCGGGATGGTCGGCGTGTCGAGGATGGTCGGGATGAGGTAGTCCGTGAAGGAGGGGTTGCGCACCTTCGCGGTCTTCGGGTCGACGATGATCTCCTCCATCACCGCGACGCCAAGGCCCTGGGTGGTACCACCCTGGATCTGGCCGACCACGGAGAGCGGGTTGAGCGCCTTGCCGACGTCCTGGGCGGTGGCGAGCTCGATGACCTTGACCAGGCCGAGCTCGGTGTCCACCTCGACGACCGCGCGGTGCGCGGCGAACGAGTACTGGACGTGGCCGTTGCCCTGACCGGTCTTCTTGTCGAAGGCCACGGTCGGACGGTGCCGCCACTCGGCCTCGACCTCGACGCTCTCGCCTTCGAGCAGCTCGGCCAGGTCCGCGAGGGCCTCGCCGCCGTCGGTGACGACCTTGCCGCCCTCCAGGAGGAGTTCGGCGGTGGCCCACGCCGGGTGGTACGAGCCGAACTTGCGGCGGCCGATCTCCAGGACCTTCTCGCGGACGAGCTCGCAGGAGTTCTTGACCGCACCACCGGTGACGTACGTCTGACGGGACGCGGACGTCGAACCGGCGGAGCCCACCTGGGTGTCGGCGGGGTGGATGGTGACCTGCTGGACGCCGAGTTCGGTGCGGGCGATCTGCGCGTGGACGGTGATGCCGCCCTGGCCGACCTCCGCCATCGCGGTGTGCACGGTCGCGACCGGCTCACCGTTGATGACCTCCATGCGCACCTTGGCGGTGGAGTAGTCGTCGAAGCCCTCGGAGAAGCCGACGTTCTTTATGCCGACCGCGTAGCCGACGCCTCGTACGACGCCTTCGCCGTGCGTGGTGTTGGAGAGTCCGCCGGGCAGTGCGCGGACGTCCGCGCCCTCGCTGGACTCCCACTGGCGCTCGGGCGGCAGCGGGCGGGCCTTGACGCGTCGCAGGATCTCGGCGACCGGGGCCGGCGAGTCGACCGGCTGCCCCGTCGGCAGGAGCGTGCCCTGCGACATGGCGTTGAGCTGGCGGAACTCCACCCGGTCCATGCCCACCTTGTCGGCGAGCTTGTCCATCTGGGCCTCGTAGGCGAAGCAGGCCTGGACGGCGCCGAAGCCGCGCATCGCGCCGCACGGGGGGTTGTTCGAGTAGAGGGCGATCGCCTCGATGTCGACGTCCTCGATCACGTACGGACCGACCGAGAGGGACGAGGCGTTGCCCACGACCGCCGGGGATGCCGACGCGTAGGCGCCGCCGTCCAGGACGATCTTGCACTTCATGTGCGTGAGCTTGCCGTCCTTGGTGGCGCCGTGCTCGTAGTAGAGCTTCGCCGGGTGGCGGTGCACGTGGCCGAAGAAGGACTCGAAGCGGTTATAGACGATCTTGACCGGCTTGCCGGTGCGCAGCGCAAGGAGGCAGGCGTGGATCTGCATCGAGATGTCCTCGCGGCCACCGAACGCGCCGCCGACGCCGGAGAGCGTCATGCGCACCTTGTCCTCGGGCAGGCCGAGGACGGGGGCGATCTGTTCGAGGTCCGAGTGCAGCCACTGGGTGGCGACGTAAAGGTCGACGCCGCCGTCCTCGGCCGGTACGGCGAGGCCGGACTCCGGGCCGAGGAAGGCCTGGTCCTGCATGCCGAAGGTGTACTCGCCCTTGACGACGAAGTCGGCCTTCTTGGCGGCCTCTTCGGCGTTGCCCCGGACGATCGGCTGGTTGTGCACGATGTTCGGGTGCGGGACGTGCTTGATGTACTCGTCGCTGCGGCCTTCGTGGACGAGGACGGCGTCCGGAGCGGTCGCCGAGGCCTCGTCGGTGATGACGGGCAGTTCCTTGTACTCGACCACGATCTTCGCGGCGGCACGGCGTGCGGTCTCCGGGTGGTCGGCGGCCACGAGGGCGACCGGCTCACCGTGGTGGCGGACCTTGCCGTGGGCGAGGACCGGGGTGTCCTGGATCTCCAGGCCGTAGTTCTTCATCGCGGCGGGCAGGTCGTCGTACGTCAGGACGGCGTAGACGCCCGGCGTCTTGAGGGCCTCGACGGTGTCGATCGACACGATCTCGGCGTGCGCGACGGTGCTGCGGAGCGTCTGGCCCCAGAGCATGTCCTCGTGCCACATGTCCGAGGAGTAGGCGAACTCGCCGGTGACCTTGAGGGTGCCGTCGGGGCGGAGCGTGGACTCGCCGATGCCGCCCTTGTTGTGCTTCTGGGTGACTTCGGTGGGCGCGCCTGTGGTGGTCTTGGTTCCAGCCATGATCAGACCGTCTCTTCCTGACGGGCGGCCGCCAGGCGGACCGCGTCCAGGATCTTCTCGTAACCGGTGCAGCGGCAGAGGTTGCCGGAGAGCGCCTCACGGATGTCGGCGTCCGACGGCGAGGCGTTGCGCTCAAGGAGTTCGTCGGCCGCGACGAGGAGACCGGGGGTGCAGAAACCGCACTGGACGGCGCCGGCGTCGATGAACGCCTGCTGGATCTGGGAGAGTTCGCCACCCTCGCCGGTCTGGCCGTCGGTCCCCTTGGCCTGCCACTGGCGGGCCTCCTGGAGGCTGGTGCCGCCGCAGACGGAGCCGCAGGCGCCGCCCGGGTGGGAGTCGTCGCGGTGCTTGGCGTAGTCCGCGAGCCCCTCGACGGTGACGACCTCCCGGTCCTGGACCTGTCCGGCGGCGACCAGACACGAACACACCGGTACGCCGTCGAGGCGGACGGTGCAGGATCCGCACTCGCCCTGCTCGCAGGCGTTCTTCGAACCGGGGAGCCCCATGCGCTCACGCAGGACGTAGAGAAGGGACTCGCCCTCCCAGACGTCGTCGGCTTCCTGCTGACGGCCGTTGACCGTGAAGTTCACGCGCATTATGCGACTCCCTCAGTGCTGCGGCCCTCGCCGCGGTACGACTCCCAGGTCCAGCCGAGCGTGCGGCGGGCCATGATGCCGACGGCGTGGCGGCGGTAGTTCGCCGTGCCGCGTACGTCGTCGATCGGGTTGGCGGCACCGGAGGCGAGCTCCGCGAACTGCTTGGCGATCGAGGGGGTGATGATCTTCTTGCTGTCCCAGAAGCCGCCCTCGTCGAGCGCCGCGTTCAGGAACTCCTCGGCGGCCTTGGCCCGGATCGGGGTCGGGGCCGCGGAGCCGATGCCGGTCCGTACGGTCCGGGTCTCGGGGTGCAGGGCGATACCGAAGGCGCACACCGCGATGACCATCGCGTTGCGGGTGCCGACCTTCGAGTACTGCTGCGGGCCGTCGGCCTTCTTGATGTGCACGGCCTTGATCAGCTCGTCATCGGCGAGCGCGTTGCGCTTCACGCCGGTGTAGAAGTCGTCGATCGGGATGAGGCGCGAGCCGCGTACGGACTCCACCTCGACCTCGCAGTCGGCGGCGAGCAGCGCCGGGTGGGCGTCACCGGCCGGGGACGCCGTGCCGAGGTTGCCGCCGACGCCGCCGCGGTTGCGGATCTGCGGGGAAGCGACCGTGTGCGAGGCGAGCGCGAGACCGGGGAGCTCGGTGCGCAGCTCCTCCATGATCGTGGTGTACGGAACCGAGGCGCCCAGCTGGACCGTCTTCTCGCCCACCGACCACTCGCGCAGCTCGGCGATGCGGTTGAGGTCAAGCAGGTACTCGGGACGACGGTGGTCGAAGTTGATCTCGACCATCACATCGGTGCCACCCGCAATCGGCACAGCGGTGGGGTGCTCGGCCTTGGCGGCGAGCGCCTCCTCCCAGCTGGCGGGGCGAAGGAAGTCCATGAGGCTCTCTTCTTCTTCATATCGAGGGTCATACGTTCGAGAAGATCCAGCCAACTCGGACCGGAGGCCTCTCGACTGCTCGTTCATGTGCTGTTAACGCGGAGTGGGCCAAGTACACCGCCCCGTCGTCCAATGGGGTCAGTCACCGAAACCATGAAGGAGTTGGCTGGCCAAGCCGCGCGTCTTGTAGATTCGTATGAAGAACGGGCCTCAGTAACCTCGCGGATTCCCCCTGGAAACCAGAGACACCCCAGGGCACGAGGGCCCGGCTCGACAGTTGGCGACACAGAGTCGACAGATCTGAACTGTCTGTACATCCCATTCGAGACAAGATCGGCGGCGACCACCATGCGGCTGCGCGCACTCCTTGACACCGACGCGCTGGGCCTGCGGCTGCTGGGCGGTGACGAAGAGCTCGACCGCACCGTGCGCGGTGTGATGACCACGGACCTGCGCGACCCCAGCCGGTACCTCGCGGGCGGCGAGCTGGTCCTGACGGGCCTCGCCTGGCGCCGCGACGCCTCCGACTCGGAACCCTTCGTACGCATCCTGGCGAGTGCGGGCGTCGCGGCGCTCGCCGCGGGCGAGGCCGAGCTCGGCGCCATCCCGGACGACATCGTCGAGGCCTGCGCACGGCACCGCCTGCCGCTGTTCGCCGTGAACGAGTCGGTCGCCTTCGCGACGATCACCGAGCACGTCGTACGCCAGGTGTCCGGCGAGCGGGCCGGTGACCTCGCGGCCGTCGTGGACCGGCACCGCCGCCTGATGACCTCGGGCCCCACGGGCGGCGGCCCCGACGTCGTCCTGGACCTGCTCGGCTCCGACCTGGACCTGCGGGCCTGGGTCCTGTCCCCCGCGGGCCGCGCCATCGCGGGATCGAGCGCGGCGGGCCCCGCCCTGTCCGGAGCGGTGTGCGCGCGCCTGGCGGCCGAGCACCTGGCCGCGGCCCGCACGGGGCGGCGGGGCCCGCACCGGGTCCAGGTGGACGGCACGACGTACTCCCTGTTCCCCATCCGGAGCAGTGGGCGCGGACCGGCTTCCGCCGCGGCAGCCGCGAGCACCGCGGCCCTGCGTGACGTACGCGAGACGGTCCTCTCGGACTGGCTCCTTGCGGTCGAGGCCGACGCGGGCGACTGGCCCGAGGAGCGGCTCGACCTGCTGCAGGGCGTCACTCAGCTGATCGCGGTGGAGCGCGACCGGCGTGACGCGGCCCGCACGGTGCGGCGCAGGCTGGCCCAGGAGGTCCTCGAACTTGTCCAGACGGGCGCGGCACCGGCGGAGATCGCGGCGCGCCTGCGGGTCGCGGCGCCGGTGCTCCTTCCCGGCCTGGGCGCGGCGCCGCACTGGCAGGTCGTGGTGGCCCGCGTCGAGTGGGACGGGGGCGAGATCGAGGGCGGCCCGGTGGCCCAGTCGCTCCTGGAGGAGATCCTCGTCGACCCCCTGTCGGCCGGCCCCGAGCCTTCCGACCGCATCGCGGTGGCCCATACGGGTGACGAGGCGATCGCGCTCGTGCCGCTGCCCGCGGTCTCCTCGGAGCACGACGGCTCGGAGACGGGCCTGCTCGCCGATTCGCTCCTGGAGTCCGTCCGCGACCCGCTCTCGGCGGGCCTCGACGGCGACGGCCGCCTCACACTGGGCGTCAGCGCGTCCGTGCACTCGGCGGAGGGTCTTCGCGGCGCCCTGGAGGAGGCGCGGCACGCCCGCCGGGTCGCGGCGGCGCGCCCGGGCCGGGTCTGCGCGGCGGGCCACCAGGAGCTGGCCTCGCACGTCCTGCTGCTGCCCTTCGTCCCCGACGACGTGCGCCGGGCGTTCACGGCCCGCCTGCTCGACCCGCTGCGGGACTACGACCGGCGCCACCGGGCGGAGCTCATTCCGACCCTTGAGGCATTCCTGGACTGCGACGGCTCATGGACGCGATGTGCGGCGCGCCTGCACCTGCACGTCAACACGTTGCGCTACCGGGTGGGCCGTATAGAGCAGTTGACGGGACGTGACCTCTCGCGCCTCGAGGACAAGCTCGATTTCTTCCTGGCACTGCGGATGAGCTGACACGAGCGGCCCCGGCCGAACCCCTTTCATGGCACGCCCTTTGTGAATTCTTTCACCCAGCCCCTTGGCCCGACGCTCCGATCCATGCTGAGATGCGCCCACGACTCAACAGCTCAATGGCGTGCTCGGGGAGGGCAACGTGGCGCATCCCGCCATGTCTGGTACCGGAACGACTGCAGGGGACGATCCACTCCAGACCGCGGTATGGCGGCTCCGCTCACGCGGCTGCTGGACCGACGCGGCCGCGCTGCTCGCCTCACGGGAGGGTCCGGGGCCCGCGCTCCAGAGAACGTCACTGCTCGTCGAGCGGTGTCTGTTCACGGGTGAGGGCTGGGCCGAGGCGGAGGACGGGCTCCGTACGGCGGAGGCGCTGGCCGTTCAGGACGACGACCGCGGGGCCGCGGCGTGCGAGCGCGGTCAGCTGGCGTACGCCTCCACGGTGCTCGCCGTGCGGGACCGGGCGGACGAGGCGCGTACGGCGCTCGGGCGGGCGGCGGCGCTGCTCGCCCCGAATGCTCCGGGGCGCCCTCTTCTCGACTTCCGCCGGGGTCTGATCGCCGAGCACGTCGCGGACTCGCCCCAGGCGGCGCGGGCCGCCTACCGGCGGGCGCATGCGGGGGCGACGGCGCACGGTGACACCCTGCTCCTCTCCTTCACCTGGCGGCACCTGGCCGGACTCGCCCTGCGGGAGGGGGAGTTGGCGGAGGCGCGGCATGGCTTCGCCGAGTCGCTGCGGATTCGGGAGGAGCTGGGGTACTTGGTCGGCACTGCGCCCGCGCTTGCGGCTCTCGCTGACGCGGAGCCTGAGCCGGAGGCCGGTCGGTTGCGGGCCGAGGCCGCTCGTCTCTTCCGGCTGATGGGCGGGGTGCCGTCTTGGCTGGCGCAACATTTGACGCCGCCGGCGCCTGCGGCGTAGGCCGCTGGCCCCTGGTTGCCGTCATCACCGGCTTCGCCGAGTTCGTCCTCAAACGCCGGACGGGCTGAGACATTCC